>JAHFBM010000014.1:10084-16315 GCA_023250055.1 bacterium
AATTCAATTATAATTGACGTACCGCGCTGCAAGTACTCCATCATCTGATCTATCACCGACAGTTTGCTACGACCAACACCACTACGAACAAAAAAAGGCAAACGTTCGATTCGCTTTAATTTACGATATAATGCAGCAACTGACTCCGGATGTGCACCAACCCCTTCAGCAAACTCTTTTAAATTAGCTCCCTGACTTAAAAGTTGCTCCAGCCAATGCTCTTTATGCTTGGCAACTATTAAATATGCGGCTTCCAGTGCCGTAGCATGCAAATTAAGCTCAGATTGAAGAGACAAGATATCCGCTACTCCAACAGCTGTGTATGGAATAGAAATTGTCACATCTGGCATCCCTCCACGACGACGAGTAGACTCTGGATCAAGCGAAAATATTGCAACTTTACTGGGAAACAAAGTTTTAAGCCCTTTCACAAAGGTCTTATCTTTACCTTCTTGCCGAGCCTGCAAGCCATACTCACTATGCATATCAAAAATCAAACAAGCTGTTCTGCTATAACGCATCAATCCAGCCAGGAGTAATCTGGTAATAAATGTCTTCCCTGTGCCTGTCTTGCCAAACACACCGCTACTGCGTTCACCAAATCGTTCCAAATCAATACAAACTGGTGTATTCATGTCTAAAGGATAGCCTATGCAAAAATGTGGCCCATGACCATCCTCTTTCCCAAATATTAACGCTACCTCAGCCGCATCAACATCTGTTACCTCTACTAAATGTGGGGGGATTGTCTTAACTGGAATCAAGCAGTTCTTTTGATCTAACATAATCATTGGCTTAATTTTTGCAGTTGTATACATCTCACGCTGACAAATCATTTTATGTAGAATAGTCTGTGGCCCATTGGGCAGAAACTGCAGCGCGTCTTGATTGGCAACTTCTAACTGCAAATCAGTAATCAATGAGAAATAGCGATAAGCATCACCAACGACTGTTACAAATTTACCAGTTTTAATGCTCTCTAGTGGCACAGAGCTACTAAGTCGAACCCGCAAGCCATCACTTAGCGCCCCTGAAATCACATATCCTAAAACTCGCTTAGTCATAAATTTGGATCGATTAGAATCATTACAGCATCGCGCGTGATATGAACTATCCCACCGGGCAAAGATACACTGTTCTGTCGAGTATTATCCAGACAGTATCGAATTGATGCATGATCTTGCAACTCCAAAACCATTGGGGCATGACCAGGTTGAATAATAAAGTTACCAACCATTGTCTGCAATTCAATCCATTGAATATCAAACGTCTGATGTCGATCAAATCCGATGATCTCTAGTAACATTTATTCTTACTTTGCATTTAACTGAACTGCTTTTTCATATACTTCTTCTAAATTACCAACCATATAAAATGCCTGCTCTGGCAAATGATCACACTCACCATTCAAAATTTTAGCAAAATCGGCCACTGTTTGAGAAACTGGAACATATCGACCTGGCATGCCTGTAAATTGATCTGCTGTAAATAGTGGCTGAGTTAAAAATTTTTGAATTTTTTTAGCTCGATCAACAATTAATTTATCTTCATCTGCCAACTCTTCTACACCCAGAATTGCAATAATATCTTGCAGCTCCTGATAACGATGCAATACCTGCTGCACTCGCTGTGCAACCTGATAATGAACACGGCCAACTATTTCTGGACTCAAACCGGTCGAATTCGATTGCAATGGATCAATTGCTGGATAAATTCCCAATTCAACTAATTTGCGTGACAACACCGTACTTGCATCTAAATGCGAAAATGTTGTCGCTGGAGCCGGATCGGTAATATCATCAGCCGGAACGTATACCGCCTGAATCGATGTAATTCCACCATTCACAGTGTTTGTAATGCGCTCTTGGAAAGCCCCCATTTCGGTTGCCAAAGTTGGCTGATAACCAACCGCAGATGGCATTCTCTCAAGCAAAGCTGACACCTCTGAACCAGCTTGCACAAGTCTAAAAATATTATCTACGAATAGCAAAACCTCTCGCCGCTCCTTGTCTCTAAAATATTCTGCTAGCGTTAGACCTGACATCCCGACACGCAAGCGCGCACCTGGCATATCTCCCATCTGACCAAAGACAAGGGCTGTTTTATCAAGCACTCCACTGCTGCGCATTTCCAGCCACAGTTCGTTACCTTCACGACTGCGCTCTCCAATTCCTGTAAAGACAGATACACCGCCATGCTCCTTGGCGATATTGCGAATTAATTCAATCACTAAAATAGTTTTACCTACCCCAGCTCCTCCAAATAAACCAATTTTAGAGCCCTTCAAATAAGGGCACATCAAATCTATTACTTTAATACCGGTTTCAAGCACTTCATTTTCTAGTTTCTGTAAAGCAAATGCTGGCATCTCACGATAAATTGGCCAACGCTCCTGGGTTTCGATTGGCCCAAGACCATCAATTGGCTGACCCAAAACATCAAAGATCCTTCCCAATGCCTCTTTACCAACAGGGATTTGAATTGGCATACCAGTATCAACTACCGGACACCCCCGCGAAACCCCAGTTAAGCTCTCCAAAACTATACAACGCACAATCCCATCGCCCAGCTGCTGAGCAACTTCTACCGCAGCCTGTCTGTTTTCTGGCAACTTTATATACAATAAATTTAAAATACTTGGTACTGCCGATTCTGGAAACTGAATATCAACAATTGTGCCATTAATCCGTAAAATGGCTCCTGTGGCAATTTGATCTAATACAACTTGATTTGTCATAATTTTTTAAACCTACCCTAAGCCCCTTGGTTTTATAAATTTATAAAATAATGCTGGCGATAATAATGAAGCTCTGCAATTGATTCTTTAATATCATCCAAAGCTCGATGTGATTTAGTTTTTTTAAACTCCGGAACTCCATACCATCCAGTTACCAGCTCCTTAATAGTAGATACATCTATTATTCGATAATGCAAAAAATTTAGCAACTTTGGCATGAATGTCATCAAAAAAAATTTATCCTGCCAGATTGAGTTTCCACACAGTGGCATCTGCCCTTCTGATCCATGCTGTGCCAAAAAGTCTAAAATTTGCTGCTCTGCAGCCAATACCGTCATAGTCGATTCTGCTACCAAAGATAACAGCCCTGATTCCGTATGCATCTGCTTTACAAGATCCAACATACCTTCTTGAATCTTTTGATTAATAATTAAATTAGGCCCTGTTGCAATTAAATTCAAATTTTGATCTGTAACGACAACCGCAATTTCTAGAATCACATCCTTATGAATATCTAGTCCGGTCATCTCCAGATCAATCCAAACAAATTTTTTTTGTAGACTCATTTAAATTCTAACTCCAACTTAATTGTCAAACCACCTGAATATTAACATATTTCAACTTTCCTAACATAGCAAATATTGTAATTCTTTTAGCCGCAACCCTAAACTAATTTTTATAATTAATAGAGATAGCTCTTTAAAAATCTTCATTACACAGGGGGACGGGGATGATGGAGACTTTTGCTGGCAAACAGGTGGATCCAAAAATACCAGAGATCATACCTATTATACCAACGATGGATGTAGTAATTTTTCCACACATGATAGTACCACTGCTAGTAGTGGATGAAAAAATCATAGAAGGAATCAACAATGCTGCCAATGGCTCAAAATTAGTGCTATTGCTCGCATCTCGCAAAGAAGTTGGCGAAAATGAAGATGATGCAATTGGAACCGATGACCTGTACAGCATTGGCACCGTTGCGACTATCATGCGAATGGTAGAGATGCCTGAAGGTGGTATCAAGGTCCTAGTACAAGGCATCTGCAAAGCTCGCGCACTAGAAATTATCACCAAAGATGCTTTGCTAAATGCTAGAATCGAAAAAATTACCATGACTGATACACCAGAAAGCTTAGCGCCCTATATCAAGAGCATCAAGGATCTAGCTGAGCAAATTGCTGCATCTGGCCAAAGCTTCAGTCCAGACTTTCATATGATTTTGTCAAAATTAGAAAATTCTGACAAAATAGCTGACTTTATTTTATCACATCTAAACTTAACAGTTGGGCAAGCTCAAACTTTACTTGAAAAAGAAAGCCAGATTGAACTACTCAGTGAAATTTATCAGCTATTATGTGGTGAGGTTGAAGCATCCGAGATTCAAGAAAAAATTCGCAATAGCGCACGCGACTCTATGAATAAATCCCAAAAGGAGTATTACCTTAGAGAGCAACTTAAAGCCATTAAAAAAGAGCTCGGAGATGATGTTGATGAAGACATTGACGATATGCGCAAGAAGGTATCAGGCTTAGAACTATCCAGTGAGTCTCGCAAAGAAGTTGAACGACAGATTAGTCGCCTAGAACGTATGGCGCCAGATTCTATGGAAGCAACTGTCACGCGCAACTACTTAGAGTGGATTTTTGCCCTACCCTGGAATATTGAAACTGAGGATAATCTGGACTTAAACCACGCCAAAGAAGTGTTAGATGTTGATCACTTTGGCCTCAAAGACGTTAAGGATCGCATTTTAGACTACATTTCCGTTTGCAATTTAAGACAAAATGGCTCAGTGCCAATTCTCTGTTTTGTAGGTGCACCAGGAACTGGAAAAACCTCCCTGGGCAAATCAATTGCACGCAGCTTAGGTCGCTCTTACTTTAGAGTGTCACTTGGTGGCATCAAAGATGAAGCTGAAATTCGCGGACATCGTCGCACTTATGTGGGAGCAATGCCTGGACGCTTTATTCAAGGAATTCGCAAAGCCGGCACATGCAATCCAGTTATCATTATTGACGAGCTAGATAAGATCGGGTCAGATTTTAGAGGCGATCCATCGGCGGCCATGCTAGAAATATTGGACCCGCATCAAAACAAAACTTTCTATGATAACTATTTAGGAATCCCATTTGATCTATCCAAAACTATTTTTATTGCCACAGCAAATACATTGGACACCCTATCTGAACCATTGCGTGACCGCATGGAGATTATTCATATTTCTGGATATACCTTAGAAGAAAAAGTTGCAATCGCCAATCAACATATAATTAAACGTGCCCAACGTGAAGCTGGCCTAGAGAAACAAAATTTAAAACTTAATGATGGGGTTATTAGCGCCATCATTAGCAACTATACTCGTGAATCTGGCGTTAGACAATTGGAGAGAACTATCAAAAAACTCTATTCCAAAGCTGCTCGCGCACTAGTTGAAACCGGCAAAATCCCACAGTTCAATGTCAAAAATTTAGATAAATTTCTAGGACCCAAGCCCTACATAGCCGATGTGCATAATTCTCAAAGCTATATCGGAGTCTGCAATGGACTGGCCTGGACATCTTATGGTGGAGAAATTATTAAGATTGAAGCTGTACTAATGCCTGGATCTGGCAAACTAACTTTAACTGGCCAGCTAGGAGATGTTATGAAGGAGTCAGCTCAGGCGGCCCTAAGTTATGCCAGAGCTCATGCCAAAGAGTTTAACATCAATCATGATCTATTTATTCAAAACGATATCCACATTCATGTTCCAGCTGGTGCCGTACCCAAAGATGGGCCCTCAGCAGGTATTACTATGCTTTCTGCAATTTTATCAATTTTAACTGATTGTCCAATCGACGCAGCCTATGCCATGACTGGCGAACTAAACCTACAAGGCGAGGTTATGCCAATCGGTGGTGTAAAAGAAAAAATTTTAGCCGCCAAACGCAATGGGCTATCGCATGTCATCTTACCAACCCGCAACCAAAATGATTTAATCGGTCTGGAAGATTTAGTCAAAGATATCGATTTAATCTGGGTAAGCAAAGCAGATGAAGTTTTAAGCAAAGTTCTAATGCCAAGTAAAAAAATTGCTCTGGTATAAATAAAATATTTGATAGGGGGTGGGCAGTTAATGTCTGCCTCCTATTGCTTAACAAACAAATCGATCTTCAGAGATAGCTTGCCTATGCAAGCGCCCCAGATAAATCGCAATAAAAATCCAAGCCCCGACCAATCCAAATACTAATACACTACTTAACATTGCAAACTGAGCGCCAATCGACACCTTTGCTAAATTAACAGTCTGTGCAGCTGCCTCTGTACTACGCGTGCCAAACACCTCTATCCAGGCTTTAGATTTATATTTAGTTTGCTTCGTCGTTACAATATAAAGCTGTTCTTTGCTAGGCTGATTTAAGGCATAATTCAATGCTCGCGTCATAACCATTACCCACATAGCCAAAACCAAATTTGGATGAATATTAATCACAATTAATCCCAACAAA
>JAHFBM010000015.1 GCA_023250055.1 bacterium
TGAGGGTACTACATTTGAATTGGGACTAGATGGTAGATTCTATGCTGTAAGTCCAACTGGAGAGAGAACTGTGATATAAAGATAATTTTTTTAAATCGCCCTAAATGTAGGGTAAAAGGAGGTACTATGAAGAAGTTGCTATTAAGTTTGATATTACTTGCGGCAGGAACAGTTTGGGCTAATGGGCCTTTAACACCAGCGCAGGCAAGAGAGCAAATTGAGATGACTTTGTTTGTAGCTAACTTAGGTGAAGAGAGTCCGGTTGATGGGTCGTTTATTAAGGAACTGTCTGATGAAGACGCTTTGCTTGTTGCAGCGATGGAATATGATGATTTTGAGAAATATGTAAAGGCTGATACTGATTTCCGACCCGTTTTACTTGGGATAGAGAGATTATTTAAACAAGAAAGAGATTATATAAAATCTCTCGAAGCATGAAGAAATATTTTTTAAATCGCCCTAAATGTAGGGTAAAAGGAGGTACTATGAAGAAGTTGTTATTAAGTTTGATATTACTTGCGGCAGGGTTTGCACAGGCGAGACATGTACCATTGGCTAATTTGGCTACTGGACCACAAGTGATTTGCCCTAAGAATACAGAAGTATGTTATCGGGCTCAGTCACCAATTAAGGCTGTAAGGGTAAATAATAATGCTCCCTCAGAGCACATGATATTTAAGAAGCAGTCTGAAAAGCCTAACTACCAGACTTGTCCGGCAGGTACGGAGATTTGTATTCAGTCAAATACAGCAATTAGAACATTGCAACCATCTCAAGTACACGTAAATAATGGTGGGACATGTCGTCCGCCAGCAGAATGTATTGTTGGTTAAGGCAGTCTGATTTTTAAGTAAATTGATGGGAGCGGCGCTCTGCTGCTCTCATCTTAAATAAAACCAAGAGGGGTATATTTGTTATGAAAAGGGTAATTGGGCTTTTGCCATTGTTTTTTATTGGCAGTTTGCAAGCCGCCGGATTTGATGAAAAGCTAGATGGTTCACTAAATGATCAGCTTAGAGCGGCAATTAGTGCTGAAAATTATCCACAAGCTATAGAAATTTTAAATTTATGTGAGGCTAGTCCTGGCGAGTGTGATTTAAATATGTCAGTTAAGGAGGATGATGATGAGCGAACACCATTACATTGGGGGATGGTATCTGCAAATGACTATGGGAACGAGGGAAAAGCAGTTGATTTTGTGATAAAACTATTGAAAATGGGAGCTAATCCAAATCAAACAGATAATCTTGGCGAGGAAGCAGATCATGTAAACACAGTCGGTCACTGGGAGAGTTTTGATGTGCAGGAGGCAATTTCAATCCAAAATGCCTTTGCAGATGCGCGCGCTCAAATTATGTAGCTTGTTGGAAAACGCGTTGCATAACTTGTCGTAATAAATTAAAGCTGGTTAAGCGCAATCCAATTAACAGGCATAGGCCAAATAAAATTTGATGATATGCATCAGCTGCTTGATAACCTAAAATTTTAATGAGCCCCCAACAAATTAAAATAACTAGAAGGTTTAAGCTAGTTATTAACCAAAGTCTTCGATGAATAATAAAGAGCTGTTCATAGATGATAAAGAAGCTATTAATTAAAGTAAAACCAAAAAACAACCAGGCTAAACCAAATTTAGGCGCTAAGTCATATACTAATAAGTACGCGCCGAGTGATAAAAAGATTATAGTTAAAATTTTTAAAAATAGATTAAGTTGGCCTTGCCCTTCTCGAAACAAGGTGAATTGAGCATGGCGGGTATGCTTAACTTGTGCAAAGAGGGCCAGGGTGGAAAAACCAAAAGTTTTTTCTAAAAGGGCTTTGAGGAAAATTGCAAAGTAGTTGGCAAGTTTTAATGGTGCAACTTTGGCTAATCCCAGCTTGAAACTGAAAAAGTAAACTAATAAATTGCTTGAGAAAAAAGCTTCACTGAATTGATAACAGTAGTTGCTTAAGCGAGTTTGCAGGATTAACTTCCAACCAAAATTTAAATTGATTCGATCAAAGACTGAGGCTGGTCGTGGCTGTAGTGTTGGACGTAAGGTTTGCCAAACTAGGTGACCTAGAACAGTTACACCTAAGACTGATTGTAGTAGTAGTGGTAAATATATTTCTGTTAGTGTGACGGTTGAGCCTGACCAGACCCTGCTCCAAAAGATTAATACATATAGACTAATTAAGCCTAGTTCTAATAATGCGGCTGATCGATTTAAAAAGCAAAGTTGGGCTAGCATGCGTAATGTTTTACGAATTGATTCAAAAAAAATAGTAGTGCTAATTAAAATCCAGAAGAAAATAGTTTGAGGTTCGATTTGAAACTTATGAATTAAAAAAGACTCGATTTGATTGGCCCCTAAAATGATAGCAACCCAGATTAAACCCAGTAGGCCTATTTGAAACCAAACTTGGGGTTTTAGATATTTGTGTGCATTGATTGGCTGCTCAAAGTAGTCTGAAAAGAGCTGTGCCAATGATTTGTCAAAGCCAAAATTGAAAAGTTCTACCATTAAATAGATCATGGCAAAGAATAAACTACTCAGGCCATAGAGCTGACTACTGATGTAGTAGAATAAGTAGCTTTGATGCAATACCAGGATGGCCTTATAGAGAATGCCTTCAATGGCATTCCACTTTAAACTACGATTTAATTGTTGAATTAATGTCATCATGGGGATCAATCTAGCATGAGAATTATCGCTCTGCAAGCAAGATTAGAATGAGATAATAAGAGATTGTTTTTTTAGCTATAGAAATCTGCTATCATATTAGGCAGCGGATAATGGGCTATTAGGCATGGCACCATGATAGGGAGGTATACGATATGTATACTCTTGAAGAAAAGGTCGTTTATCCTGGGCACGGTGTCGCTAAAGTAGAAGATATTGTGCAAAAAACAATTGGTTCTACCACCGTTCAATTCTACAAACTTAAATTTCTAAATCGAGACATGACTATTTTGATTCCAGTCCAGACACAGGAGACGTGTGGGATTAGGCCTCTTAGCAGTGAGCAGGGCATTCAGAAAATGTTTGAGGTTTTATCTGAACCATCAACTAAGCGAGGCTGTGTATTAAGTAGTTGGAACAAGCGCAGCAAGCAATATCAGTATAAAATTAAAACTGGTGATTTGTTGGAAATTAGTCGAATTTATCGAGATCTGCAATGTATGTCGCATGAGAAAGACTTGTCGTTTGGCGAGCGAAATTTACTACATCAGGCTGAAGCGTTATTGGTAGAAGAGTTGTCAGCTGTTCGGAATATGATGGAAGAACAAGCGGTTCAGACTTTGCGGGTTATATTTATTGAAATGCTACCACGAATGATGCATTTATCTGGAGTACAGACGCACCTTTAGGTGATAGAAATTGTAAGTATGTAATAAAATATTTTTTTAATTCACAGGTTTTGTCATTATTGCTAAAGTAAGCAGTATGACAAAACCTGAAATTAATTTAGAACAAGTTTTAATTGTAACTGGTGCAACTGGTGTTGGAAAAACTGAACTGATTTTGAAATTAGCTCAGCAGATTCCAAGTGAGATTATTAATGCTGATATTGGTCAAATGTATCAACCATTGACCGTTGGTACGGCTAAACCAGATTGGAAGAATGAACTAACTCCGCATCACGGTTTTGATATTATCATTAAGCCGGAAAATTTTACAGTAGTGCAGTATCGGGCATTTGTGTTACAAAAAATTGTTGAAATTCAGGCCCGTGGTAAGATGGCCATGATTGTTGGTGGTTCGACCTTCTATATTAAAGCGCTGCTGTTTCCACCACAGGAGCATATAGTTGTTAAGCAAGACTGTGAGTTAGAGCTTGAGGAGGTGCAGGATCATGATTTGTGGGATCAACTAAATTTAATTGATCCTGTGCGAGCACAAAAAATTGATTTGCATGACGTTTATCGTTTGCGCCAGGCGCTTAATATCTGGCATAAAACTGGAGAGATTCCATCTCGTTTTGTGCCAAAATATGATCCAATTGCTCCATATCAGCTAGTAATTTTAGATCGACCTAAGGTAGACTTGTATGCCAGGTGCAATGGGCGAGTGCATGACATGATGCAGAGTGGCTGGATCAAAGAAGTGAATGATTTAACGCCGGAGTGGAAAAATTTTTTACAAATTAAAAAAATTATTGGTTATGAAGTTATCTTGGATTATTTAGCAGGTAGAATCGATTTGCCAGCTTGTATTAGTTTGATTCAAAAACGAGTCCGCAATTATGCCAAGCGCCAGCAAACATTCTGGCGGGGGTTAAAGATTGCCATAGCTAATCAAAATCAAGCTGCGCGAGTCTTGGAGTTGGACTTGACTTTGTGTGCACTTGATTTATATATTAATCAACTTCGAAATAAGCTTAATAAATAAAAGGGAAATGGCGAATGTCCGTGGAAGTAGATAAGAATAATCTGTTAGTTGTGAGTCGTAAGGCATTAAGTTGGATCTTGGCGGGGTTAATTTTATCAGGAGCTTTGACTTTTGGGGCAGGCTATTTTATGGGCTATAGGCACGCTTTAACTAATGTGCAGAATCAAATTAATCAAACTAATTTAACAGATCAGGCTGCGCAGTCGGTGCAATTGCTTGATGAAAGCACCGATCAGGATGTAATAGTTAATGCTTCTGATAAGTGGGATGGTGATCTGGAGATGGAGCAAGTTTTGCCGACTGCGCAAAGTCCTATTCAAGCTCAATCAGAGTCTAGTGTGATAGTTTCTGCCAAAAGTGTGGACCCGGCTTATGTCACAGAAGAGCTAGGTGCGGAGACTTTGGCTGTTAATAGTGCTAATTATTATGCTGAATTGATTGGATTTGGCTATCAAAAGGCGGCGCAAGATTTTGTTAATAAGGCTAAGCGCAAGGGTTATCCGGTAATAATGGTTGAGAAAACCAATCGTAGTAGCAAGGGAAAAGCTGTCCGCTGGTATCAAGTTGTAACAGAGCCATTTGCAGATAAAGCTAAACTGGAGCAGCTCGTTAAGACAATTCGTCGAACAGAACATCTGCAGGGTATTAAAATTAAGAGTATGTAATTTAGGAAGGTAAGAAGGCTATGATTTCAGCAATTAGAAAAAAGTTCGGTAGTTGGTTGTTAGATGCATTTATTTGGATGTCATTGATTGGTTTTGTATTGGTTTATCTGATTCCAACTGAAAAGCGTCGCTCTCAAAATAGCCAATGGGCGGTCAGTGTAAATGGTGATGAGGTTGACTATCAACAATATCTGCAAGCTTTGCAATCGGCTAAGAGGAATAAGTATCAACCAGAAGAATCAAGTGAAAAGCTAGAGAAGAAAATTTTAGATAGTTTGACTAATCAGCTTTTAATGGAGCAGGTGGCAGAATCTCTGGGGGTTGTGCTAACACAGGCTATGCTGAGCAATCGCTTATTGCAAATGCTGCCAAATGTTGGTGAGATGGGCAAAATGGATCTGGATAATTTGCGTAAGATGCTTGGCGATGAGCAATTTTTATCGTTACAAGATGGAATTGCCAAGGAGGCTAGTTCTGAGGTAGTCAAAAATATGCTGAATGGCTGCTTGTATCTGCCTAAGTTTGTCTTAGAAAACAACTATCGAATTGATTATGCATTTAAGAAGTTTGGAATTGTAACAGTGCCAGAATCTAAGGCGCAAGCAATTGTAGCAGCCTCCAAGTCTGATACGGCCGCTTTAAAAGCTTTCTTTGCATCTCAAAATCAAGCTACTAAGCGCTATTGGAACCCCGAGGTGCGAACAGGTGGTGTTTGGACTTTTACGCCGGCTAATTTTGATATTAAGGTTAGTGATTCACAGATTAAGAGCTATTATAATCGTCATCGCAAAGATGAATTTGTGAAGCAGCGAGCCCAGGTTCAGGTGCGACAAATTCTTTTTGAAAAAGATTTGTCGCAGGCCAAAGTGACTCAACTAGAATTGGTCAAGGATCCAAGTAAATTTGCAGAACTAGCTAAAAAATATTCAGATGATAAGGCTACGGCTGACAAGGGCGGTTTAATGGATTTTTTTGTAGAAGGAGCACAAGAAAAGAGCCTTTCAGATGCTGCGTTTGATTTGCAAGCCGATGGTGAGGTTTCAGGGGTTATTAAGACTGGGCGTGGAAACGTAATTCTACAACGCGTTGGTCGCAAACCGGCGCAATATAAGACGCTTGAAGAAGTGACAGGTGTAATTCGTGCTAAGGTGACTGAGGAGTTATTTCAAAAGCTGTTCTTAATGAATGCGCGGCAGGTTATCTCTAAGTCGGTTAGCGACCCCGATCTTTTTAAGCAATTTGTGTTGACCAAAAAGGCTAACAAGCAAGAATTGAAGCAAGTTGAGCTGTCATCTAAGGATGAAGTTGTTAAACTGTTTGAATTAAAAAAAACGGGCTCTAAGGTTGCGATGATTAATGGTAAAGATGGCATAATTGTCGTTCTTGATCAAATTCAACCGGCCAAGGCGAAGGATTTTGAACAAAACAGAGCTGTGATTGTCGCTGATTATCAAAAGCACTTGTTAGAGCAAGCCTATAAGTCATTACTGGGCCAAGTGTCATCAGGGTTACTTGGAGGTCAAACCTTGGAGCAAGCGGCACATAAATTGGGTCTTGAATATGAAGAAACTCCATTATTATCACGAGATGCTTTTAGCAAGCTGGATACTTTGCGCAAAAAGGGTGTGCCAGTTGAGTTGTTTTGGAGTTTAAAGAGTCTTGGGTCCTATAAATCTCAGGGTGGCTATCTGGTTCGATTAAATTTACTGCAAAAAGCGGCCTCAGAAGATTTTAAGTCTAAAAAAGGCTCTTTAATGCGGGGGGTATCATACCAGTATACCTCGGATTTGTACCAGTCCTTCGTTGCTTCTTTGCATAAAAATGCTACAATTAAAGTAAATACAGCAATTATTAACTTAGGCGCTTAAATTTATATGGCTAAAAAACAAAATTCTAAGGAACTAGAATTGTCATCTAATATTTCTGGTGATAAGAAAAAGGCACTAGAAATTACTTTTGCACAAATTGATAAGCAGTATGGTGCAGGGTCAGTAATGTTATTTGGGCAAACTCCCAAGCGTAAAGTGGAAGTGATTTCAACTAGCTCGTTATTGTTAAATCATGCCATTGGGGTAGGTGGTTATCCTTGTGGTCGGATTATTGAAATCTATGGTCCGGAAGCTTCAGGTAAAACTACCTTGGCTTTACACGCAATTGCTCAAACTCAAAGGGCCGGTGGTGTATGTGCTTTTATTGATGCTGAGCATGCCCTTGATCCACAATATGCAACTGGCTTGGGTATTAATATTAACGACTTGATTATTTCGCAGCCAGACTATGGCGAACAAGCTTTGGAAATTGCTGAAATGTTGATTCGCTCTGGTGCGGTAAACTTAGTAGTGGTAGATTCAGTTGCAGCATTGGTGCCTAAGGCGGAGCTAGAAGGCGATATGGGTGATGTACACGTAGGTTTGCAGGCCCGTTTGATGTCTCAGGCGCTTCGTAAATTAACTCCAGTGGTGCATAAGTCCAATGTGGCTTTAATCTTTATCAATCAAGTTCGGCATAAAATTGGTGTGATGGCCTTTGGTAACAAAGAGACCACAACTGGTGGAAACGCCTTAAAGTTTTATGCGTCTTTGCGCTTAGATGTGCGTAGAATTGCTAGTCTAAAAAAGGATGATGTTCATTTTGGTAATCGAGTTTCTATTAAAGTCGTTAAAAACAAAATGGCTCCACCCTTTAAAAAGGTTGAACTTGATTTGCTATTTAATGAGGGATTAAGTCCAGAGTTGGACCTACTAGATGCTGCAATCGCTTGCAAGGTGGTAACTAAGTCAGGTTCATGGTTTGCATTTGAAGGACAACAAATTGCTCAGGGGCGAGAACAAGCCTTGGTTTATTTGAAGGGCGACAGAGTTGTTTTTGAGAGAATTATGGCGATAACGACCCAAAAATTGCAAGATGACGGGGTTGAATATGAGTATGAACATGAACGTGAAGTCGAAACTGGGGATCTGCTTTGAAAGAAAAAGATCTGAAAAAAAAGGTAAATTTGCCTTTAATTAACGAGCGAATCAAGGCGGACTTACTTCAGGTAATTACGCATGATGGACAAAATTTGGGCGTGATATCACGCGCGCAGGCTTTGTCGGCTGCGCAAGAAGCTGGAGTTGATCTGGTTCTAATTTCGGAAATGGGAGCAGAAGATGTTCCTGTGGCTAAGATGATGGACTTTGGAAAATCGCTTTATGATAAGAAGAAGAAGCAGACCGAGGCTAAAAAGAAGCAGAAGCAGATTAAGGTTAAAGAAATTAAGCTGCGACCAAAAATTGGTGAACATGACTATCAAACTAAAATGAAGCAAGGGTTTGATTTTCTAGAAGATGGTATGAGATTGAAGGTTACTGCTATGTTCCGAGGGCGAGAGAATGCCCATAAAGAAGAGCTGGGTGGTGAATTATTCAATAAGGTCCATCTGGACGTAGTTGCCAAATTTGGAGAGGCCAATGTAGTTGGCGAAGGAGAATCTAAAGCTGGAAACTTTTGGTCAAAAGTATATTATATAAAAGGTAAATAAGCTTTTTTAGGGAATTAATCAATATGCCGAAAATGAAAACTAAATCACTGGCGAAGAAGCGTTTCAGTCGTACTGCATCAGGTTTAATTAAGGCTGGCAGGGCATGTCGTCGCCATTTATTGGCTAAGAAAAGTGCCAAAAGAAAACGTGACTTACGCAGAAAAACCTATTTGAGTGTGGGTGATGCTGCTAAATTTAAATATATATTGCCGTATTAAAAATAATTAGAGGTTTGACTAATGTCTAGAGTGAAACGTGGTACAGTTACCAAAAAACGACATAAACGTTTATTAAAGAAGTGTAAGGGGTTTTGGGGTTTGCGTAAGAATGTCTTTACGCGAGCAAAAGAAACTTTGTTACGCGCAATGGCCAGCGCCTTTAAAGGTCGCAAGCTAAGAAAAAGAGATATGCGCTCGCTCTTTGTTACTAGAATTAATGCTGCAGCTAAATTGAACAAAGTGTCTTATAGCGTGTTTATGCATGGCTTAAAGATGGCTAATGTACAGTTAGATCGTAAGATGTTAAGTCAGTTGGCAATTTGTGAGCCTGGAATCTTTGCTAAGTTAGTAGGTTTGGCTAAAAATTAATTTTGCTTGACGGCCTTAGGCTATAGTATGCTAGGGTACCAATTAAGTTAAGCAATGATTAGATTAATAAGCTGAACAAGGAGAAAATTAATGGATGCTTTAGTAGTGTTAGAAAATAAAATTTCTGAATTGATTGAGTTGGTTAGCAAGCTTAAGAAAGAAAATGCGGCTTTGTCAGCTGACAAAGAACAATTGTGTGAACAGTTGGCGATGATGGAGTCTTTTAAAGCGCGTGACCGTGAGTCTCTTAGTCAAGAAAAAGAGCTAACTAAATTAGCGGTAGATGCTTTGATCAAAAATATAGAATCTTTGGTTGAAGGCGTTGCGGATTAAGGCGATGATTCAAGCAAAGCGTTTCGATATTCAGATTTATGGTGAAACTTACACTATTATCAGTGATGAATCTGAGCAAAAAGTGCTTGAAGTTGCAAAGCAAGTGGATGAGCTAATGCGGGCGATTGCGCAGCGTACTGGCTCATCCGATCTTAAAAAAATTGCAGTTTTAACGGCTTTGAAGCTAGCAACAAGTCAAAGTGCCCTAGAGGCTTCTTTGGTTGAACAGGTCAGTGCTTGTTCAAAGTTGATATCTATTGTGGATCAAGCACTATAAAGAGTTTAGTGGTTCTAGCATAGTTCTTAAGCAGAATTTTTTCCTATTATTCAGTTTGACCTAGTATAAATGGTATTATGCCTTTAGACTGGGAGCTTAAATTTTTAGACAGATTATAAAAATGATAGGGACTCAAGATGTTTGGAATGGAATACATTGGCCTACTTTTATTGGCGGCTGGTGCGATTCTGCTGGCCTATTCAATTTGGCAGTATCGTCAAGCTCAATCAGATTTGGTTGGAACTAGCCAAAAGCTACAGAGCTTAAAGCTTAAATTAGAAACTGAACAGCGAGAAGCATCTTTAAAAATCAAAGACGAGCAATATAAGAAGCGCAAAGAATTTGAAGATGAAATACGCAAAGAACGAGCTGAGTTTGATCGTACTCATCAAAAAATTAACGATAAGCTTGATGAGTTGACCAAGCGTGAGCAGCGTATTGAAGATTTGCGTTATGATGTTCAACACAAAGAACGTGAATTATCTCGAAAGATTGATGCGGTAAATGCGTCAGAGTCTAAATTAAAAACTATTTATAACGACTTGATCTTTAAGCTAGAACAAGTTGGTAGAATGACCCGGGATGAGGCTAGACAATCTTTGGTTGAAACATTATCGGCAGAAGTTAAGCTTTCTAATGAAAAGTGGGTTCAGAAGGTTGAAGATGAAACGCGACATGTTGCCAAAGAAAAAGCTTCTCAGATTTTGGTTGGCGCAATGCAACGATATGTGTCTGACTTAGTAACGCCATATACCTCTGGCGTTGTGCAGCTACCGAATGATGATATGAAGGGGCGCATTATTGGTAAAGAGGGTCGGAATATTAAAGCATTAGAAATGGCGACTGGAATGGAGTTCGTCATTGGCGATACGCCTGAGGTTATTACAATTTCTGGTTTTAATCCAATTCGCCGAGAAATTGCTCATCGCGCACTGGAGCGTTTGATTATTGACGGTCGAATTAATCCAACTAAAATTGAGGAAACTGTCGCCAAGTGTGAACAGGAAATCGAAGAGGCAATTCAAGAATACGGCAAAGAAACTGTTCTGGAGTTTAATTTGCAAGGTCTTAATAAGGAAATTGTAGAGTTGTTAGGTAAATTACACTTTAGAAGCAGCTATTCTCAAAATGTTTTAATTCATAGCAAAGAGGTTGGCGTTTTTGCACGAATGCTGGCCGAAGAGCTTGGACTTGACCCGCAGATTGCTTTTAGAGCAGGCTTGTTGCATGATATTGGCAAGGCTGTTACGGCTGAAGTGGAAGGGCCACACGCTTTAATTGGGGCTGAAATCGCTAAACGCTGTGGGGAAGATCCTCGCGTTGTGAATGCAATTGCAGCGCATCATGAAGAAGTACCATTTACTTCGATTTACGGACCCTTAGTGGTCATTGCAGATACAATTTCGGCCTCTCGTCCAGGTGCTCGTCGTGAAACTTACTCGGCTTACATTAAGCGCTTAGAGAAGTTAGAAGAAATTGGAAACTCATTTGAAGGTGTTAAAAAGGTTTATGCCTTGCAGGCTGGGCGTGAGTTGAGAATTTTGGTGGAAGAGGATCAATTGGATGACGAAAGATCTAGAAATCTGGCGCGGGAAATTGCTGCTAGGGTAGAACAGGAAATGAATTTCCCTGGTCAAATTAAGATTAATGTGATTCGTGAGCGACGTTCAATTGAATATGCTAAGTAAGGCTGTATGAAAACAGAAATTAAAGTATTAATGTTTGGCGATGTAGTTGGTAACTTGGGTTGCGTTGCTTTCCAAAAGCATGCCGAGCAGTTAAAACAGCAGTATCGAGCGGACTTTATTATTGTAAATGGTGAAAACTGCCATACGACCGGTCGAGGAATTACGCCTCGACTGGTTAATTTTTTTAAACATAATGGCGCAGATCTTGTAACCTCTGGTAATCACATTTGGGGGTCAAAAGAGATCTTGGGATACTGGGAAAATGGAGATGCTGATTTAGTTCGTCCAGCTAACTTTCCAAGTGTTTGTCCAGGTAAGGGGCACGCAGTGTTGACCAAGGATGGCGTGCGCCTAGGGGTCTTGAACTTACAGGGAAGGATTTTTATGCGTGAGCATTTAGATTGTCCATTTAGATCGGCGGATACAGCTTTAAGTTACCTAAAACATCACAGTGATGTAATTTTGGTAGATTTTCATGCAGAAACAACTTCAGAAAAAATGGGCTTGGCGCATTACTTAGACGGTAAAGTGGCGGGTGTGGTAGGTACTCATACGCATGTGCAAACTGCAGATGAGCGGGTGCTGCCGCATGGCACAGCCTTTATTTCAGATTTAGGAATGTGTGGTGCTTTAAATGGAATGCTGGGTATGCAGATTCAACCGGTGTTGCAAACATTTCTAACTCAAATGCCAAGTAAGTTCATTGTTGAGCAGGAGCCGCCGGCTGTAATTAGTGGAGTTTGCATTACAGCTAATGTTGCAACCGGTTTGGCAATGGGAATTGAGCGATTCAGAGTGATAGACAATCAAGTTAAAACTTAAGAAAGTATACATAATATGTTATTAGTGTTGGCAATTAATGCCTTAATGGGTGCAACTTTTAGTATCGTAAAGTTGATTTTAGAAAATTATACATCACCAATTTTCTTAGTTGGTTATCGAATGACCTTGGCGGGAGTCATGCTACTGGGATATCTTTGGTTGTTTGACCGGCCTAACTTTAAGATTCAACGTCAGGATTGGTTTGCCTTTATTAAGATCATGCTATTCCATGTTTATATATCATTTATTGCAGAATTTTGGGCTCAGAACTATCTTACGCCAGCTAAGCTAGCACTATTGTTCAATTTGCAACCGTTTTTAACTGCGGCATTTAGTTATATGATGCATCGCAGGTCACAGTCGCTTGTGAAGTTGGCGGGTTTGGTGATTGGATTTGTCGGGTTCTTTCCAATTTTATTCTTTGGAGATGCGCAAGAAGCTACTTTGGGTGGTATATTCTTTTTGTCGATACCAGAACTAGTGCTATTTATCGCGGTTGCGTCATCAGCTTACGGTTGGTTGATGGTGGAGCATTTAGTTGTGGAGCGTAAATATTCATCTTTGATGGTAAATGGGTTCGGAATGTTAGTTGGTGGTAGTTTGGCGCTTATGACCTCTTATGTTGTAAGTTGCTTTGGATCTAACTTTGAAAGAGCTTGGAATCCATTGCCAGTTAGCGACTTTGGCAAATTAACGTTATGGGTGCTAGTATTGATTCTTTTAAGTAATATTATTTTTTATAATATTTACGCTAAAATGATGCACAAATATTCAGCAACCTTTTTATCTTTTACTGGTTTGACAGTGCCATTGTTTGCAGCTTTGTGGGAATGGTTAATTTTTGGTACGTTTGTTTCATGGCCATTCTGGTTATCATTAGCTGGGGTGTCTTTAGGGCTTGCGATTTACTATCGTGCAGAAAGGTTATAGGAAGATGCAAAAACTACCAGATATTAATCAAAATTTTTCAGAATGGTACAATGAAATTGTTTATAAAGCAGAGTTGGCTGATCAATCACCAGTGAAAGGTTGCATTGTAGTTCGGCCTTACGGTTGGAGTATGTGGGAGCTAATTCAAGGGCGACTAGATTTACGAATTAAGGCTACCGGTCATCAAAACTGCGCCTTTCCTTTATTGATTCCAGAGTCGTTTTTGAAGCGAGAGGCCAAGCATATCGAGGGCTTTGCGCCAGAATTGGCGATCGTAACTCATGCTGGTGGTAAAGAGCTAGAAGAGCCGCTAGTGGTGCGTCCAACCTCTGAGACCATGGTTCATCACATGTTTGCACAATGGATGAAGTCTTGGCGTGACTTGCCAATTAAAACTAATCAGTGGTGTAGTGTAGTGCGTTGGGAAATGCGAACTAGACCATTTTTGCGAACTACAGAGTTTTTTTGGCAAGAAGGGCATACCGCGCATGCTACCTATGATGAGGCTTATGCTGAAGTTAAGCAAATGTTGGGCGAGTATGTTGATTTAGCACAAAATTACTTGGCAATTCCGGTAATTGTTGGACGTAAATCAGACCAAGAGCGATTTGCTGGGGCGGACATTACTTATACATTTGAAGCTATGATGCAAGATGGTAAAGCTTTACAGATGGGCACGTCCCATTTGCTATCACAAAATTTTGCTAAAAGCTTTGAGATGACCTTTCAGGATCAAAATGGTCAATTAGCTTATCCATACTTAACTAGTTGGGGAGTGACCACTCGTTTAATTGGGGCGGTAGTTGCTACTCATGGAGATCAAAACGGGTTAATCTTGCCACCTAAGGTTGCGCCATTTCAAGTTGTGATTATACCAGTAGCATCTCAGCCAGGTGATACTGTTTGGCAGGCCGCTGATAAAATCAGATTAGAGTTAGAAGCTGTGGGAGTGCGAGTTAAGTTTGATGATCGTGACCATTTGCGACCAGGGGCTAAGTTCTATGAGTGGGAGCTTAAGGGTGTGCCAGTGCGCATTGAATTAGGACCTAAAGATTTAGCTCAGGCGCAGGTCGTATTAGTAGATCGTTTAAGCTCCAAAAAACAGGCGATTTTATTGGTTAATTTAATTGACTCTGTGCAAGCAGAATTAATTGATTTGCAACAAGCATTGTTTGATCGCGCTCAAGTTCGATTGACTCAAAGCTGGCATAAGGCGGCTAAGTTAGATCAATTTGGTCCAAATTTAGAGAATCATGCTGGGGTATATCAAACTGGCTGGTGTCAAAGTCCAGCCTGTGAGCTTGAGCTTAAAAAGTTTAAAGCAACTACTCGCTGCTTAATTGAGGATCGTGAGTTTGAAACCTGCTTTAACTGCGATCAGGCGAGCATAGCAGATGTGATTGTAGCTAAAGCTTATTAGGATCAAGAGTATCGTAATAAGTTTGATATTGTTGATTTTCACTTGGTTAACCAACAATTTCAAGGTGTTATTAAAAAAGAAGGTGTGGAGTGGATCTAAAGCTAATTGAGAAGCATGATTCTGCTCAATTTGACTAAGTCATAACTAATTTTTGCCCTGTCTATTCAGAAAACACCAATCTATTAAATTTCTACTTGTCAATATTGGCTCTGGGTGGCTATATAAGTTGACTTTTTCCCCACAAAGCTTAAAGTAAACCTTGAATGGTTTTGGTCTAAATTGAGGTTTATCATGCTTAAGTCTCTTTATTCTATTGTGTTGGTCTACGTCTTAATGGGCTGTTCTGGCCTAAATTCGGATTCAATTAACCCCGTTAAAATTGGCCAAGTCAAGGCTAAGTGGATTGCCAAATTAGAGCAAGAAGAGCGCGAGCTATGTGCCGAAATTAGCATCTCAGTCGAAGCTGTGCCTGAGAAGAGATTGCAAATGCTGCAGTTGTAGGAATAAATAGAGGTTTGGATAATATGGCACATCTAAAAAAACAGTTGATTAGTTTGTTATTAATTTTAAATTTAACATCTATGGGCTGTATTCAAGCTGATCCAATGAAACTGCTAAGTTCAATTGGGTCATTTGTTAATCGAATTGGTCGCGCTAGGCGTATATCTACAGTGGAGAAGGTGGCGGCAATTACGATCGGGGTGGTTTATGCTGGTTGTATAGCCCACAGCGTTTTCAAAAAGCCTGCTTTTGACCCATATGGGTGCAATTGTACTCGAAGTGCTGATGGTAAATTGGTTGCAAAAATCTCAGATACAGATTGTTTGAAGCTTTATAATAATACTGGCGTGCGCCAGGGCAAATTAAAGTTACAGGGTGTCCGAGGCTGTGATTTTAACGACAAATATCTTAGGGTTTATTTTAAAGATGGCTCAATGAGGTTCTATGATCAAGATAGTCTGAGTTGTGTTTTAACGCTACAAGATGTTGGTGATTGGAATTGGACAGGCAAGCACCTTAGGGTTACTTTTAAAGATGGCTCAATGGGGCTCTATGACAAAGACGGTTTGAGCTGTGTTCTAACCCTGCAAGATGTTGGTGATTGGAATTGGACAGGCAAGCACCTTAGGGTTTATTTTAAAGATGGCTCAATGGGGCTCTATGACAAAGACGGTCTGAACTGCCTCTTAACTCTGCAAGATGTTCAACGCTGTGATTGGGATTGGACAGGCAAGTATCATAGGGTTTCTTTTAGAGATGGTTCAATGGGGTTCTATGACAAAGATAGTCTGAGCTGTGTTCTAACTTTACAAGATGTTCAACGCTGTGATTGGGATTGGACAGGCAAGTATCTTAAAGTTTCTTTTAAAGATGGCTCAATGGGGTTCTATGACAAAGATAGTCTGAGCTGTGTTAGTGTTTCTTTTAAAGATGGCTCAATGAGGTTCTATGATCAAGACAGTTTGAGCTGTGTTCTGACTTTACAAGATGTTCAATGCTATGATTGGGTAGGCAAGTATATTAATGTCTTTTTTAAAGATGGTTCAATGGGGCTCTATGATCAAGATAGTCTGAAGCGTGTTATAACGCTACAAGATGTTCAGAATTGTGCTTGTAGCTATGACAATAAAAAAGTGGTAGTTGGGTTTAAAGATGGAA
>JAHFBM010000065.1 GCA_023250055.1 bacterium
ACCTAGCCCCAACAGTCACCGTTGGCCCTCTGACTTATACCCTATTTTAGAGAGTAGGATGAAGTCGGGCCAGCCAGCCGTAGAGGTGAATTTAAATTTAACAGAATAGGAACTTTTTACTTTGCAGGAAACCGGAACTTTTTACACTGCGTTAACAATAGTTAGTTTTCATAAATTATCTGATTATGTTAATCTGAAATCATGAAACATTGTTATAAATTGTTGGTTGCTTATGATGGAACAGCTTATCAGGGTTGGCAGGCCCAAACACCAATGGATAAGACTATTGCTGGGACTTTGCAAAAAAGTTTCCAATCGATTTTTAAAATGCCAATGACATTGCGGGGGGTATCGCGTACAGACGCAGGGGTACATGCAATGGGGCAAGTGGTGCGAGTTAGAACTGATTTGGATCTTGATCCGGCTAAAATAGAATTTGCTTGGAATAATCGATTGCCAAGTGACATTATAGTTCGCCAGGTTGAGCGGGTACCTACAGCTTATCGGTTACAGGAGGGGATTGTTGAGAAGGTTTATCTGTACCATTTCTTTACGAGTCGCCCAACGCCGTTTCAGTCTAGATATGGCTGGTATGTACAGTATCCAGTTGATTTAGAAAAATTACAAAAATGTTTGCAGCTTTTGGTAGGAACACATGATTTTCGTTCCTTTTGCACGGGTGATGATTGGGATGATACAGTTAGAACAGTTAATAGTATTACAGTTAATCAATTTCCAGAAAAAAAGTTAGTGCAAATTGTTGTGAAGGGCCCACGTTTTTTACGTTATATGATTCGCCGAATAGTCGGAGCTTGCATTCATGTGGCAAGTGTGAATAAACTAGATGCGACTGAGATTGAGGCAACGTTGTTACGTAAAAATCCAGAACACTGTTTGCCAAATGCCCCAGCTCAAGGATTGATGTTGTATAAGATTAAATATCAAGAGGATCAGGTTGATGCGAGTGAGTTTGTCTTTCAAGTTTTTTAAAATTGTATTGTTGCTAGTTTTATTCGGCTTGGCGCTTTTCTTTGCTTCTAATTTCGAATATTCTACTAAGTCAGATGTTAAAATTGTGGATTTTGATAAGCAGCGTGATACTCAGTTTTTGATTGACAGCTTTGATGAAGAGCGATATCTGTTAAGTAATAATCCAGAGTTTTCAATTCAATTTATGGTTGATCATATGTCGCCAGTGCAATATTATGATCCATCCCAATTTGGCAAACAACAAATTAGAATAGCCTTTGCTAAGGGGGAGCCGGTTGGTTTTATTGCATACCATATGAAAAATTTCTATGAAGGAAAAATTCATTTATTAGAGGTTCGCAAAGCGCATCACGGTCATGGATATGCTACTAAATTAATTAAATCTGCAATTGAACATCTCAAGTCTCAAGGAGCTAAGGTTATTAAACTTGATACTCGAGTTGATAACCAACCAGCTCGTAATTTGTACACTAAACTTGGATTTCAATTGATTGATGAGTCGGATGGGTTTGTCCATTTTGTTTTAAAAACTGCTCCAGCTTGAGAAACATGTCAGTTAAGACTTGTGAATTAGAATTAAATTCTAAGTTGGCATCTAGGACTAAAACTGGTAAGTCTGAAATGGTTGCAGATAATAGCAGCTCTTCATGGCGTAGATGAATCTGCGTAACGTAATCTAAAGAAATTAAGTTTTCAGCTGACCGACTTCGTTTAATAATTCTTTGGTAGGCAACTTCTGGAGAGGTCCGTAGGTAGATAAATCCTTTAGGCTTACGAAAGTCAGAATGCTTGGTTAAAAAATCAAACCATTGCTTATAGATGTTCCACTCTATAGGCGACATGTATTGATTTAAAAAGCTGTTTTTGGCAAAGCAGTGAAAGCCTGAGTAGATTGACCTTTCAGCTAATGTAATTGTGCGAGATGTAGTTTGTTGTCGGTTATTGTCAATGATTCGATTAATCAGGGTAAAGCTTTCCATACTATAGGCCCATCGCTGGGGGTTGGTATAGAAATTTTGCAGTAACGATTGTCCATGTTCTTCTTTTTGCCATGCATTGACAGGTTCAAATGCTACTTCAATATGTGGCCAGTGGGCCTGAATTAACTCTAAGAAGGTAGATTTGCCTGCTCCAATATTGCCTTCGATCAGATACATGATTAGCCTTTTTGAATTATAAGATTCGATATTTAGTTGCAATGTTAAACATAATAATACCAGCCGCAACTGAAGCATTATAGGAGATGTCAGATCGGCATTGTGGCAATGTGATGTGTTGTCCACTACCCAAGATAGATTTTGAAACTCCCATGGCCTCATTGCCAATTACAATACACAGTGGAAACTGATACTCTACATCCAGCATGTTTTTGCTATTATCAACAGTGGCGAGATACAGACTATAACCACTAGCTTTTAGTTGTGCAACTGCTTGGCTGGCTGAACTCACTAGCATGATTTCCATATGCTCGGCTAATCCAGCTGAGGACTTAATAGCGGCTGCGCTGATAGGCGAAGATCCTTTTTGGGTGATAATCACGCCATCTACCTTAGTGCAGTAGGCTGAGCGTAAAATTGCACCAAGGTTCTTGGTGTCTTGGATTTCATCAAGCATTAGTAAGAATTTATGTTTTTTAGGATCAAAGTGTTTTTTGCGTGTGACAAATGGTGCCGCCAAAGCGACTACGCTTTGATGGTCTTCTGTGCCGGCTAGTCTATTTAAAAAGGCCTTCTCAACTGGTTGAACCTGGATGTGTTTAGGTAGCAATTCGGCAATCTGTCCCCACTTTTTAGGTGCAGGTTTGGTAGTATAGATAATATGTAGTTTGCGGCGCTTAGCCTTTAATAGTTCGATAATTGGGTGAATTCCAAAGATGACTTCATCTTTGACGGTCGGAGTTATAAGTTTGTTCATTTTTGATTTTTTTTCGGTTTATTTACAGTATAAAGTTAGTATAGCTAATTGATTCTTGAATGTCTTTAGGTGGCGTTAAAATTGGCCGAGTGTCAACGTAGTGTAAAAAGTTCCTATTTTGTTAAATTTAAATTCGTCTCTATCGCCGGCTGGCCCGACTTCATCCTACTCTCTAAAATAGGGTATAAGTCAGAGGGCCAACGGTGACTGTTGGGGCTAGGTTTGCATAGCTTGGGTTGTGTGGCTTTACTTGCTTCAACCATCATTTTACCCTAAAACCGGAACTTTTCACTTTGCACTAACAGTTTTATAAATCCATGGTTGATCAATCCTGGGTTTTTTGCTAAGAGAGGCTAGAGAGTTCTGTTGAATTTAGAGCGGGATGGGTAGATTGAAAACGCTGAGATTGCTACTATGGCTACTGGTATTAATAAATAATTTTAATTGTTTGCTTGGTAAAGAAGTTAAGCGCACACCGGTATTAGCTTATGGTAAAGAGGCTTCAAGTGTCTCTAGGCCGGAGCGTCATGGTCGTCCGGCCGATCCAACTCGAGATTTTTTTCCACATCCAACTCTCAAATCTGAATATGAAGAGGTGCTGGAGCACTTACAGCAAGAAATGCAGCAAGTGGCACATCATCAAACTTTACTTGAACAAGCTGAACATGTCGCTAAATATGGTTACTCGCGGAAGCTAACCAACTTCGGGGCTGGACCAACTAAATGGGGTGGCTGGGGCAGAGTTGCTCCGATTGGTAATGCAGACTACTTTGCTCAGACCTGTCGGGGTTATGAGCCGATTGAAGTCTTTCATCAGTTTCGTAATTATCAACATCCAGGTTTTATAAAGCATGTTGAGCAGCTGCCGGGTCATGAAGAGTTTATTTTGGGATTGGAGGGCGAACTAAACCCGCATAAATGCTCGCCATTGCAACATTTTATTTATGATAATGTTTCTAGCAAAGAATATGCTAGCGTAGTGACTGGGCTGCGTAATTCATTGATAGTTGCGAAGGCTCGTGTGGCACAGCGAGAAGTTGTGCGCCAAGAGCAAATCTTGCAAGCACATGGTTTTAATAGGGTTGGATTGGATCAGCTGGCTCGGTATAATGCGCGCAAGGTGTTGATCTATGATTGTAATGCTCAGCAGTCACAATTTATGCATAGTGTAAGTAGTCACTTTAACGAGTTAGGAGAATTTTACCCGACAGTTCCAAAGAATCAAACTGAGCTGTTGAAGGTGGTAGATCTTTCATATAGTTTCGGTGTGGCTGCTAGTGAGGCCAATCGTCAGCAGCGCATGCAGAGTGCGGGTCATTTGTTAGGGGCAGCTAGAAACTTTTTAGCATTTGGTAAGGGCGTGCTGAAAAGTGGTGGTAAATTTGCATGTGGACTGTATCAGGCAGTTTGTCATCCAATTGATTCAACTTGTAGCGCAGCAGACTGTTTAGCAAACGCTAGTATTTGTATCGCTAAAGCGGCAAATAGTGGCGTGCGCCTGGCAGCTCTGCAGCAAAATTTAAATTTGCCAGAAGTTGATCAGGTTTTAGTACGTCAACAACTAAATCAGGAAGAGCAGCGATGGCGGCGTAAAAAGAGTCAGGCTTATCTAGTTTATCAAGCGGTCGAGCAGGCTTATCAAGACGCTTCGCAAGAAGAAGTTTGTGAAAAAGCAGGCGAACTATTAACTGATGCAGTTTTGGCATTCTATGGGAATAAGGCCTGCTTTAATGCCATCGGAACAGGCCTTAAGGTGTCAGGAGTGGCACGGTATCAGCCAG
>JAHFBM010000016.1 GCA_023250055.1 bacterium
TAAAAAACAACTATAAGTGGATCGCCACGCTATGCTCGCGATGACGCCCCCCGCAGCAACTCAAGGCTAAAAAACAACTATAAGTGGATCGCCACGCTATGCTCGCGATGACGCCCCCCGCAGCAACTCAAGACTAAAAAACAACCATAAGTGGATCGCCACGCTATGCTCGCGATGACGCCCTCCCACAGCAACTCAAGGCTAAAAAACAACTTACCAATAATATCCACTATAAGTTGGCCAATAAGGATAACCACGTCCCCACCAACCTGATGACCCATAGTAAAAAGGGGAACCAAACCCAACTCCACCATAAAACGCCGGCCGCTCCTCATAACGAATGATTCGCTTAATTTTAGCACGTTCTTTGCGTCGCAAGCGAGCCATCTCTACCGCAAAGGCTTGATCAATGAACTGCCGCACCTTATGCGACTTCATTAAATTTCGACCGATTAGAACATCCTGCAATTCATAGTTAACAAATGCTGCCAAAAGTGGCTGATCCTCCAAATCAACTTGCTTTTTTAACAGCTCTTGCAAAGCTTGTCGATCTGCGACATTAATTTGACTCAAATCAATTTGCTGAAAATCAATATAACTACTATAAGCCTGACGTTGACTAAGCTTATCTAGTAATTTTTTAATACCAGCAAAACTTTTGGCTTCTTCCGCATTGTTATAAACCAGAAGCAACACCATACTGGGCCAATCTTGGTCAATCGGCTCAAGCAATCGTTGCAAGTCACTCACAGATCCTTGAGCAACTCGAGCCACCAAACCATTAACAGCTATAAGACTCAATAACAAAATTAAACTTTGAGCACCCTTCATAACCCCTATCTCCCCTATTTAACAACCTTTGACCTGACCTAGCGATCATATATGATCTCCCCTTTTGGCTTAGATTTTAAAGTTTTATTCAAAACATCATAAATAAATTTATTTAAGACCTGTTCATACTTTTCAGGGTTGTACAAGACAGCATCACAATGACTGCGGCCATTCGCAACCCACAGTCGCTTAAACTCTCCATGACAATTGTCATAAACCTTCTGCACATCACCAACATTAACCCTTTCATCACCTTTGGTTACCACTAAAAACATCGGAATCGTAATTTTTCGCACCGACTCTGACGGTGCAATCGCCTTAGCTACAGTATTAATCCGCGAAGCATTCAAAGAACTCTTCAACCGCAATATCATCTGTACAAATGGCTGAAAATAGGGATTAAAAGCATAGTCTTCAATCCACGATCGACCAGGAAGATCAAACTCATATCCCCAAAGTCCAAATCGCATATCCTGCATCCCGCGTCGCAGAACATCCAAACTAGATGAAAATGGTGTATCTAAGAACATTGCCATAAACAAACTAGGGTCTAACGCCTGCGCCTCAATTGCACTCACTGCCCCCATCGAAAAACCAACTACAATAATCGGCTTTTGGCCAAGATCCGGGTCAGACCTTAGAAAGTCAACCGCCCCAAAAACATCATAGACCTCATCATACCCCAAAGTGCTTTCCTCATCGTCGGCATGCACTCCGTGCGCCCTGAAGTCAAATGTTAAACAATTATAGGCCTTCAAGAGCAACCTAAATGGCGCCATCATGTATTTATCAATCCCATAGCCATGCAACAACAGAATAGTCGCTGGAGCAGCCTTGCGCTTAACTAGCACGCCCTTACGCGCAATAAATTCATTAGAACCCTGATCACGTCTCACAAAAAACTGAATCTCGGCCGGCTCACCATCACCGGCCTGTCCTAGTGCTACAAACAGCAACTGGAACAACAAATTAAATCGCATAAATTGATTAATTTGCACAATCAGCCTCAATCTTAATTAAAACTTAATTTATAGAAATGTCATTATAAAATTATTTTACTATTTGTAAATTTTCACATGCAAGACTTTCTATTTATTGTACATATTTACCGAACAACTCTGTCATTTCTGGTTTAGAAAGCACATCCTGCACTCGCTCCTTTTGCACGCCTTGATCATAAATCAAAATCGTCGGCACTCGCAAAACACCTAATTTACGCACTAGATCATCTGCATCGTCAGCATTAACCTTAAAAAACTTCATTTTATCATCCATTTTAGCCGCAATGGCAGTATAGTATGGAAGCATGTGTAAACAACTTGCACAATAATCAGTATAAAAATCCAAAACTACTGGCTGCTTACTGTGTAGAATCAATTTTTCAAACTCATCAACCGAGCTCAAAGTCGCCAATTTATAATCAGTTTCATCTGCAACTTCAAAAAAGTTTCGCTGGCTACGCTTAATTGCCTCCGCATTAAAACCTAAATCTTGTAAAAACCTAACCGCGTCCAGTCCAGCTCGAATGCCCTCGCCAGCCGCAACTCCAGCTTGGCGATAAACATGGTCAGCCACCTCCCCAGCTGCAAAAACCCCCTTGCAACTAGTTTGCTGACTACCCACAGCCAACTCTAAATAGCCTCCTGGTAGCATCTTTAACTGTTTCTGAAAGAGCTGCGTGGCTGGATCATGACCGACTGCCAAGAAGATTCCATCGATTGGCTGCTCCTGCTCTAATTTACCAGTTTGCACCTTAATTGCCGTTACCTTCTGCCCATTACCAATGATTTCAGAAATTTTACTATTAAATTTAATTTGAGCATTTAAAACTTGTGCCACCTTATCCTGCATACTTTTGCTAGCTCGCAAACGATCTTTGCGCACCAACAAGGTCACCTCGGCCACGTGCGGCGCTAACTGCAAAACCTGCTCCAAAGCCGAATCCCCACCACCAACTACTACAACTTTCTTGCCTTTAAAAAAGGGCGCATCACATACTGCACAAGCTGACACGCCGGCGCCCCAATACTTTTGTTCATCTGGCAAACCCAAACTGCGTGGCGTTGCGCCAGTTGCTACAATTAAACTTAACGCTTGCAGCTCTACACCATCTGCAGTTTGAACCTGATATGGCCAGCTGCTTAAATCGACTGACGTCACCGTATCAGCCAAAAACTGCACACCCAATTCTTGATTTTGTTTTTTAAATTTAGCCATCAAATCTCGTCCTAAAATCTGTTTTTCCCCTGGCCAATTCTCAACATAAGAAGTCTCAGTTAAAAGCCCTCCCGGCTTGCTACCCTCAACAACTATCGTATGCAATCCCGCGCGAGCCGTATAAACCCCTGCAGCTAAACCTGCTGGACCCGAACCAATAATTACCACTGGCACCAAATTATTTAAATCTTCTAGCCGATCAAGTCCCATCTCAGAACTGCTCTGACAACTCCCTAAAAAAAGACTGCCACTCAGAATACCAAGAAGCAACAACCCACCACCGTAAATCAACTTGTTCTTATTTTCAAACATACACAATCTCCCAGATTTTAGTTTTAAATAGACATATATTAATTTTTGAAATAAAATTACACCTAGAAACAGTTAATGCTCATCCTTTTAAATAAAACCAAATCATATGCAAAAATTATATTTAAATTTGATGCTTAGTTTAACTTCAAGCACAATTTACGCCACTCAAACTTTAGATTCAATTACTCAAAAAGAAGAAGCCCTCGTAATCGACAACGCTATCAATACACTGCTCGATCAAGGACTAGCGCAACTTAAGCACGTAGAACATATCCTGGAAAAACTAGCCCTGCTAGTGTACAGCGAAGGCCATAAGTTTTCTAACAAGAAAGACATTCGCGCATATATTATCAAAACCAGACAGCTCATCAATGATGTTAAAAACAACTCATTCTTAACTCCTGAGCTGGGAACAACTTCAATTATAAATTTAATCAACCTTGAATTAACTAAAAATCTAACTCAAGCTATCAACTCAAATCAGTGGATCCCCATTACAGATATTGGGCTATTAATTCAACGCCATCAAGACACCATCGTAGATTTTGCTCAAATTCAACTTGATCAACAAGAACTTCAAACAATCCTAACTACCCTAGATAATGAAATCGAGCGCTTTGGCCTAACACGGTCCCAACGTACAATTCATGACCTAGAAGATAAATATGAACACCTAAAGGCTTTTACCAAAAAGCATAGCGGCAAAATTAAATTCTCTATTTATTCATCTGCAGCACTTTTATACCTAAATTATCAATCTGATAATCTGCCAGACTGGGTTAAAAAAATTACCGACAGATTGCCACACATGCCTCACCCGCTTGGCAAAGCACCGGCCTACAAAGAATCTTACCCCGAAACAGGCCGATACCAAGGTAGTAGCATGATTGGCATCCCGGTCTCACCACAATATCTAAGTGAAGACAATGTTAAAAATAATTATTATGGCCTTGGCAAATGGGAGCGAACCTTTAGTCGCGAACTTAGCACAGACTTCAGCCCCCAGGTCCTGATTCCTGGTGCAGCATTAGGATACGCTGCCCATAATTTTATGGAAGATCCTAAAGCAACCAACTATATGCTAATTGGTGGACAATTGGGTGTACACCTAATTCCCAATCCAACCGTTCGCATGGCAGCTCTTTCATACGATCTATTTCAACTACAAGGCTCCAATAAGTTCGAAGGCGGCAAGATAAAATTAACTAACTGGTTCCGAAAACACTATTATAGTTTACGCGGCGAACAGATCACAAAAGAGCTTACCAAAAAACCTATTTTAACATTTGCAGATTTAATCGGACAATCCCAATCTAAAGAATTCGAAGTAGTAGTTGATTATATAATTAATCCAGACAAGTACGAACGCACCAAGCTAACCCCTGCCAAAGGTTATCTAATGGTTGGGCCACCTCGCACTGGCAAAAGCTTCTTAGCACAGGCCATTTGTGGTGAAATCAATGCTCGTCGCAAGCTACTTGGCAAGCCAGCCGTTACCAATTTCATCTCACTTGATGCTGACTTAATTCAAGAAAAATCTTTCTACACTTTAATGGAATTTATTAACAGCAAGGCCCCCTGCGTTGTATTCATCGATGAAATTGACCTGCTGTGCTTAAATCGTGGCGATGGAAATAAAGAGAACAAATTGCTTAGTCAGCTTCTGACTCACATGAGCGGTTATATCGACAGCACTGGCGAACAGCAAAATCGTCAAGTGATTTTTATCGGCGCTACCAATAATCCTTACCTGCTAGATGACGCCCTAGTTCAACCTGGCCGATTTGGCAAAATTATATCTTTTGAGTATCCACACTTAGAGCTTAGAGAGCAATATATCATGCGCGAACTAGACAAGCGCTGCATTACCACCCTCAGCCCTGAGTTCATTACAAGCATGGCTAAGGAATTGGAAGGATACACTTTTGAAGATATGGAACTATTAATTATTAGCGCCCTACAGATTGCTGGCAAAACAAATGACCCGGTTGGAGAAAGTCAGTTTCAGCTGGCCCTAGATGGCGGAATAAAAACTATTCTACCAGACAGCAAGCCACTTTCTGATCGCGAAATTGATGCAATTGCCACCTATCAAGCTGGCAAAGCATTGGCTACTAGATTGTTAGTTTCTAGTAGACATATCAGCACCTTAACAACCATGCCAATTAAAACTAAAATCGAATCGCGCAAGGACAGTAAAGTTATTAATCAGCCGATTATACAGTATGGCGGAATCTTTACTTATAAAAATACTGACCTATTAAATTTACAAAGCAATCGCGACCTAGAATTGCATTGTCAAATTATGCTAGCTGGACACATTGCCCAGGAGCTTTTAACGCAGGAATGTTACTACAACTATCGCCCCGAGGATCAGCAACTTGCTTATAATTTAGCACAACAAATAGTATTAGAAGGTCGAGATTACAGCAAACTAACTGAAGGACTTCAAGAACAGGTGCTAGAGCAGGCGCATCAAATCAAGATTAATTGTCGCACAGCCATTCACAAATTATTAGTTGAACACACTGATAAAATCAATTTATTGCGCGATCAGTTAAAGGCTAAGCGCCACTTACGCGAAAAAGATATTCTTGATTTGATTGGCTAAAGATTAAATCTTACGGGGGGCTCAGTTATGTAGCCCCCCACTTCGCACAAAACGCAAGCAACGTCTTTGCGAGGAGCCTAGTGGCGACGCGGCAATCTACTATCATCGTCTTTGCGAGGAGCCTAGTGGCGACGCGGCAATCTACTATCATCGTCTTTGCGAGGAACCTGGTGGCGACGCGGCAATCTACTATCATCGTCTTTGCGAGGAACCTGGTGGCGACGCGGCAATCCACTATCAACGTCTTTGCGAGGAGCCTAGTGGCGACGCGGCAATCTACTATCATCGTCTTTGCGAGGAACCTGGTGGCGACGCGGCAATCTACTATCATCGTCTTTGCGAGGAACCTGGTGGCGACGCGGCAATCCACTATCAACGTCTTTGCGAGGAGCCTAGTGGCGACGTGGCAATCCACTATCATCGTCTTTGCGAGGAGCCTAGTGGCGACGCGGCAATCCACTCTCTATGTATAAAGTATAGTTAAAAATCATATCCACAAAACACGAACAAGGCACTATGTCAAAATACTTAGTCCCATTCTTTTTAGCTTACCGCCTGCTACTTAGCAAGCACTACACCTATCCAATTCGAATAGTGACCATGGTTTGCTTTGGCACAATTGTGATTAGCAGTTTAGCCCTGTGTCTAATCTTTGCCATCATGCAAGGGTTTCAAAGCTCAACTGAAAGTAAACTACAAAGCATTCATCCACAAATCATTATGCAAGCCGCACCAGGAACTGAATTAAATCTTCCCAAAATTGAACAACATCTTAAAGCGCATTTCCCCCAAGTCACCGCTTGGGCTCCCAATTGCATCAAATACGCTATCATTCAAAACCCAAGACTATCTAGCGAGTTAGATCTCACCAATTTAGTACAGCTTAAAGGCGTGGACCCCTTACGTGAACCACAAGTCAGCTTAATAGAAGAAAAACTATTACAATCAAAAACTTTAGAAGCTGCGCTGCAAAGCCAACAAGTTGCAATTGGCTGCAAATGCGCCCTGCTACATAACTTAGAAATCAATGATTCAATTATCTTCTTTATTCCAACTCAAGTCGCTGGGCAGCAAGTTCACTTTCAGCAAATTCAGAGCAAGGTTGGCGCCATTTTTCAAACTGGTATAGCAGAATTTGATCAAGAACTAATTATTACCAGCCTGGATTTTATGCATACCAATTTTGAAGATTGCGAAGTCACCGAACTAGGATTAAAGCTAGCAACTGATGTCGCTGAAGCAAATCTCATCTCACAGTTGTCCCAAACATTTCACACCACAGTTTTCAGCTGGCGCGAACCATACCAAGCGATCGCCTCAGCCTTAAAACTAGAAAAATATATTGGACTCCTGATTGCCATTTTAATTTGTTTAATCGCCAGCATGACATTGGTCGCACTGCTTTTCATGCTAATTACCCAACATGCCGGATCAATTGCAATTTTAAACACGCAGGGATTAACCAAATTTCAACTCAGAGCAACTTTTACAGTTATTAGCATGATAGTTAGCGGATCTGCAACATCTGTCGGGCTAGCCCTAGCTTGGATCATTGGGGCTCTACTGCAGAACTACTGGATTATAGAATTACCTGACGTCTACTATGTAACAATCTTACCGATTCAACTTACCCCGACCATCTGGATTGCAATCGGCATAACCATCCAAATTATTACTATTTTAATGGCCCAAATTCCAATTACCTTAATCAATCGATTAAAGCTTTCGCAAATTTTAAAAACCAATTATTAATAAAAGACTTGCCATTTTTCAAAAAATATCCAAATATTGATGTGATATAAAAACAGAATTATGCATTTTTTGCACTTAAAAGGAGTCCTTTTATGAAAAATCTACTTTTAGTAGTTACTTGTGCTGCTGCACTAAGTACCCTACCTGCTTGCAAACACCTATCTTGCGATAAGGCCAAAGAAGAAGTTGAAGCAGTTGTTCATCACGAAGAAGCTCCAGTAGAAGCTCCAGCAGCTCCAGTAGAAGCTGAAGAAGCTAAGTAATTAAGTTTATTAAAAAAAGCGGGGTCAGTTTTAATTGACCCCGCTTTTTTTAATAAACTTAATTAATATACTGGACAGAAATTTAACAAGTATAAACTATTCAAGAAGTGCTCTTCAAAAGGCACAACATCAACACCATGCTTCTCATATAGCAGTAAGCCTTTATTGTCGTGCCTAATATCCCAACTGACAAAGGCCGGCTCAATTACATCTAAATCATGCGCCATTTCCAAAATCAGCTCATTATATGGCTTTTGATTGCGATGTGCACTAGCTACACAAAACTTACGAATTTTCTGATTAAAGTCTGAGCGCTGCATAAAAGTCGTAAAGGCTTCCGGATTATTCCAAACCTGATCCCATTCTGTATAAGCTTCAGCTTGTGAAAACCCAGCAACACCTTTTAAAATATTAAAATCTGGATTATCAATAAAATAAGCTGCCTTATGTAGATTAAAGCAGCCTTGATTACATAATTCATGTAATACGAATTCAGTTGCGTTGTCTAATGTATGCACAGACATTAATTTTTTTGGTAAACAACTCAATGAACCTAACATCTGTTGATGCTTCAGTAATATTTCGTCTCGCTCCATCCCTTCTCCTCGGGTTCAGGACATTTTTTTAAAAGAACTGCAACTAACTATATCAGAGCATTTACAAAAAAATCAACTTCTATCCTAAAGCTTGACATTAAAGGCTAACACTAAGTATTTAGTAGATATATAATTAGAAAGATGTAGAGGGAAATCAAATGACTCGGTTCAAAATTATGCTATCCTACTGGGCAATACTATCACTTCACGCTCCAATTCTATTAGCCGGTCGTAATATTTACAGAGCACCCGATGCTAATTTACCCAAAATAGAAATTTGGCAAAGCGATCGCCCCAATCAAATTTATACTCTCAGCGACTCCCACATTCGCAATTTCCCTTTATTTGAAGCTTATAATGAACCATATTTACTTAATCGACAATTAACAACTTCCACCGTTACCTATCGCAACCATCCCGAAAAAAGCATTGCAACAGTGGAGCTGCTTAATCAAGCTGAAGAGGTTGTTGCACAACTATTAGCTGGACACGCTAGCTTTAAGAACTTTGCAATTTTAAAGAAAAGAGATTTTAACTTTAAGAACCATTGCGGCCTAATTGTTCTAAAATTCAAACATGCTCCATTTGTCTTAAAAATTTTCATTGAATCTGCCCAAGGATTTACAAAGCCATACTCCAAAAGTTTTTTTCAAACTAGCATGTTTATTACTGGCGGTACCAATCGTCATTTGAATGGTTTTACTAGATTAAAAAACGCCGACAATATTGCTGCCAAATTAAAAGATTATCCAGCCTGGAAAGATAAAATTGAACTGCCACGTAAATGGTTCTGGTTGCCAAATCATCCACAATGGCTACAAATAACTGGATACAACATTGGAAACAAAGCCGTGCAACATAAGCGAATTCCAGCCATATTTGGAATTATCGCCGATGAAATTGTCGCCCACCCAACCAAGCGTGTTTATCGACAAGACTGCTTAAAAATCTGTAAGGATTTAGATTTTATTTCAGACCCACACTATAACAATTTCCGCATTGAAGCCGAAACTAACAAATTACTATTGTATGACACCGAACACTTTCCAACTTTAATGGGAAAATATGGCTCACGCCTCAATGCTACCCAAAAGTCCTTAGGGTGGTATATTGGCCTGGCACATAAATATATTGATGAACAATTTGGTGCCAATAAAACCTATCGACAAAAACGTCAACGACCAGGAAGCATTTACAGCTTATATTAAACACTCGATAAATAACACTTAACAGCCTAACTCTTGACGCAAGCTAGAAACCCTGGACTGTAACGCTGGATCAGCTTTAATTAGCTCCTCCAACTTACTAACTGCATGTATAACCGTTGAATGATCCTTGCGATTTAAAAATTGACCAATCTCCTTCAACGATTTATCAGTTAACTTCTTCATTAAATACATGGCCAATTGCCGCACAAAAACAAGCTCTTTGTCTCGATCTCGCGACCGCAGTCGATCCAAAGTGCACTCAAAGCTACCCGCCACCACTTGCGCAATCTTAGTCAAATTCAAATTATTATGATCAGGCTCCACAACCGATCCCAAAACTTTATGCGCTAAAGCGCTGGTCACAGACTGACCTGTCAAATGCGCAAAGGCAATTACTCGAATTAAAGCACCTTCTAGCTGACGTATATTAAGATTGCCATGCCCGGCAATAAAGATTGCAACCTCATCAGTCAAACTTTCACGATTTTGCTCAGCTTTTTTCTTCAAAATAGCAACCTTAGTCTCTATAGTTGGCACATAAATATCTGTTACCAAACCCCAACCCATCCGAGAGCGTAATCGCTCGCTAATTCCAGCTAAATCACTAGGATAGGTATCACTAGTAAATACAATCTGCTTATTAGACTCATGCAATGTATTGAAGATATGAAAAAAAACCTCCTGAGTCTGATCTTTATTAGAAATAAATTGAATATCATCTACCAACAACACATCAACATATTTATATTTTTCACGAAAAGTATACATCCGGTTAAATCGAATTGCGCTAATAAACTCATTCACAAACCGATCAGCGGTTTGATATGCTACCACCTTATGTGGCGCCCCACTTGCAACATGATTCCCAATTGCATGTAATAAATGTGTCTTGCCAAGCCCTGATGCACCATAAATAAACAGGGGATTGTATAATTTGCCAGACTGCTCTGCCACCGCCATGGCCGCCGCATGTGCCAGTGAATTAGACGGCCCTACCACAAAACTGTCAAAGGTATAACTAGGATTGATTGTATTTTGACTTGTTTTACTTAACTGCCGCAACTCTACCTTAATAGCACTTGGTAGCTTACCAGGCACTAACGATTTAGATAGAGCTACATCAGCCTCAATCGGGCTAGAGACTAAATTCACCTCGGGCTCAATTTTGGCAACTACCAAGGTTGCACTAGCCACATAAAAACAAAGCTCCATCTTGTCAACACTTAATAGCCGCCCTAAATGCAACTTGAACAATGATTGATACTTACTACTAACCCAGTCTCTAACAAAACTGTTCGGAGCTTTGATATATGCAGTCTGACTAACAGCATCCCAACGATCTAATACTACCGCCTTTAACCAAGTTTCAACCACTTGACTGCCAGCTTCAGCTCGTACAATTTCTAAAAATTCTTTCCAAATTCCAGGCAACATACTCAACAAATTTACCATTTTCGATTAAAATTAGATTCTTTATGATACCATAGATTGTATTCTAAGTGTAATCAAAGAACGAGAGTCAAGAAGCATGAAATGTAAATTAGTTAACACAAATTTAGCCATCTGCTTAATTCTAACTGCCTGCACCAAAAATGGACAACGCATCGCTCAGGCCAAAAACTTCTATCAACAAAGTTTAATCGCATCCGAAAGCAACAATCGCGAAGCTTTAATATTAGTAGACAAATCTCTCGAACTGGACCACGCCCCGCGCGCCCAAGCCCTAAAAGCTACCTTGCTGTATCAAATTGGACAGTACCAAAACAGCTTAAAGCTTTTTGAACAAATCCGTCAAAACTCGCGCACGCCTAAAACCCTACTAGCAGACATTAGCAACAACTACGCCTGCAATTTATTGGCGGTTGGCAATATTGCTCAAGCTCGCCAAGTTTGGTTGGAGCTAACTCAAAATCGTTTTTATCTTTCACCCGAGGTGGCTTGGTTCAATTTAGGCTTGCTAACTTACAGCCAAATACCGGAAAAACCAAAATATGATTTAAACGAAATCAACCTCCTTCAACAAGCCGGTCGCGACTTCCAACAAGCCATCAAACTGAATTCGGATTACATTGACAGCCTGTTATACTTAAGCTTAACGCTAATTCGATTACAGCGATATGAAGAAGCTCGCCAAGACTTAATTCAAATCATTGGAATTATGCCTGACCATACACAAGCCAAGCAATTATTAAAACAGCTAAGCCAAATAAGCTTGCACACCCAACGCAATAGCATGTGCTAACTGCTCCTGATAATGTGCCGTACTCAACCGTTGAGCTTCTTGAGGATTAGACAAATAACCCAACTCAATTAAAACCGCCGGCATTTCAGCACCCAACAAAACCTGGGAAACCGTTTGTCGAACTCGCCTGTCAAGCGGCGCTGGACTTACTTGAGTTAAGATGCTTTTATGAATTAATTCTGCCAACTTTTGACTATGTTGGTCTAGCTTTTGATGCCCAACCTGATCAAGCTCCACCATTTGCAGTTGACTAGAGTGTAAATAATAAGTTTCAAGACCACTTACGTTGTGATTAGCTGCAAAGTTCGCATGCAATGAAATAAATAAATTAGCCCCAGTATCCAAATTTGCCAAAGCCGTTCGCTGATCAAGCGCAATAAAACTATCATCTTGACGTGTCAGCTTGACCGTATAACCAGCTTGCTGTAATTCCCGCTGTAAACGCAGCCCAATCTCCTGAACCACCTGCTTTTCAGTCACACCATTAGCCTGTGCACCCGCATCTTTACCGCCGTGCCCAAAATCTAGCACAATCAACTTAGAATTAGACACCTTCAAGTCGCAATCATGTTGCGCCTTGAAACCCAACCGAGAAATTTTAATAGACAATCCATCAAAACTACTAACCGCTTTGAATTTGGCAGCCGATATTTTGCCAATTTTTTTAGGACTATAAACAATTCTAATTAGATAATCATCACCATCAGCTTGCGCCGTCACAGTGCAACCAGATTGCCGCTTCAGAGCAATTTTTAACTGATCCTCAGCTAACTTCCCCAAGCTAGTATTTAATAAACGATACTCCTGAAAACCAGGCCTCACCACCCGAGTCAATTTAGGATTCCCATCAAAATAAAACACTAGCTTGTTGTCGCATTGCCCCTCGTGATGAAACACTTTTGTAATTTGAGCAGCACAACCTTTGCCAAACCATCCAACCATCAAAACAACTAATACCACTAGCCTTATATTTCTGATCATCACTCCCCCTTAAAGCAAAATGATCTTTATAAAGCCCATTATAATGTTGTTTTTTTCTAATAGTCAATTAAGAACGGCGCTAGCAATAGATTACTTAATAAAACCAAGAGTTTATTAGAATCGATCTGCAACATATGCTAATCTATGCGAACTCTCCCAGCCCCGTAGAAATTGATTCAAGCGATAGACTCGCCGCACCCGTCGATGACCTTTAATCGCCGGATCGTGACAGATCACACCTTGTCGCTCCTGATCCCAACCAACCACTAACAATAAATGTCCTTGACGATACTCCTGTGGCGCTCCTCCAATCCAACCCCGCACACTTACAACCACCGGCATTTGACGCTTTAAATAAGCGTACAACTCCCCAAAAGAATCTAAGCGCGTAACTCGAAAACAGTATTTTGGCACACATTCAAACGCATGTGCTGTATTAAATGGCCAACTACCATAAGCACCCAATCCATGATCATAAACTTTGCTAGCAAATTGTAAGGGGTCAACATCTTTCTTCTGTAGAAAACTCACCAACATACTAGTTGAAGTTGGTGAACACATTTGCTTACTTTGAGGGTGAGGCAGAACCATTTGCGAATGACGTGGAACATTTCGCACAAGAACACTTGGCAACTTGGCATACTGTGCCACCGGCTCAATTGCAAACTTAGTTAAATCAGAAATGGATACACTGAGCGCTCGCATATTTGCCAGATTTGCATTACCATGCGCTTCCACCTTTAAGCGAAATCCATCAGCCTCTTCACCTTTAACCTGCTCTAAGCGAACATAAACATATTCTGGCTCACCGGGCTGACGCAAGTAGTGCGAACGCTGGACCGCCGTTCCCCACTCTGCCATCTTATACCAGCGACTCCACACCTTAGTATTAGCATTGCGACTCTGAACATAAAAAGTAAAATAGCCCTGTTTGGGCCGAAATGCATTCCATGCAAAAATCAATTGCTTAAAATGGGGCGTTGATAATTTAGCAAAGGTCACATGTGCTTTATTACTTAAAGTATTTAATTCTGATCCGCTAAAATATTTGCGATACGACCAGGTCCAATCAGTCCCCTGAACCTGTGTCGACACCAGTAACGCCAGTAGCCCAATTCGCCACTTCATCCCAATCTTCCCCTTATCCCTGTTACCAAGCAATCTACCCAAATCATTTTCATAAAAACAATTAATTTTTCTTTAGCTATTGATAATTTGCTGCCAAACGCAGTATAGTGATACTGAATTTTCAAAAAATAAGGGTATCATGAAACCAAAGCAGTGCCTATTTTTATTTTTGATCTCATCAAAAATCTCATTTGGATATCCAGCTCTAGTTACAGTGCCAGTAATTGACCTAATCAGTATTCCCGCCAGCAAACTCTGTCCCGAAAAAACCCCCATAGAATATTACAATCAGATTCCATTAGCAGCCACCGATGCCCGCAAAGACCACAACTCCTGCCCCCGCCAACACCAGGCCCTATTTCATGAAGTAGTTGAGGTTATTGAGGAAGGCAAACTAGAAGCTAAAGTTAAAATCAGTAGCGCTTATTATTTAAATCTGGCCACCGGCCAAAGAGTTGGCAACTTCTGGACCTTAAAAGAAAATTTAATTCCACTTAGCAAGCTTCCGGATGCTCTTAAATTTTTACCAACTCCAATTAATTTTTTAAAACCTGAAACCGCTAATGCACCTAACACCATCACCTTAATTCGCCCCTGGAGAAACTGGTCCGTCGGCACCCGTTTTTTATTAAATTTAACTGAACCTACTAGCTCCAGATACCATCAAACTTATTGCTACCAAGATGGTGAGCTTGTCAAACTTAAAGTTCCTAAACGAGCTGCTCGCATCAGTTTGGCCTTAAGCACAACTGAGCTGCGCTCAGAATTTGTCAAACTAGTTGAGATTTGGACAGCTAAACATCGCAGACTAGCGATTCCTTATGTTTGGGGAGGGTGCAGTTATATCCAGCGCTTGCCAATGCTCACCACCAAAGTTATTGACCGACCTGGTTGCGACAAAGAGTTAAACTACTACCAGGTCCCATCTAATCTATCCACAGTTCAAACCGGCTTTGACTGTTCAGGACTAGTACTGCGAGCTGCTCAAGCCGCTGGTTTACCATATTTCTATAAAAATACAGCCACCCTACTCCATGAATTATCACAAATTAGCGAAAGCGATCCGGTCCTACCCGGAGATCTAATTTGGATTCAAGGACATGTCATTATTATTATCGATCCAGCAGCAGGATTATGTGTCGAAGCCCGTGACTATGGTCATGGCTATGGCTACGTACAGCAGATAAGGCTGGACCAGTTATTTAAAGAGACAGAGACTATTCAAGATTTAAAAAATGCCCACTTAAATCAAAAATCAATCAGTCGACTCGACAAATCCGGACAAGTTGTCGGAACATATCAAGTTAAGCTTCTAAAATTAATTGATTAAATTATTATTATATTAGTAGAAACATGGACATGACTAGCCACTCGCGGCAGATGCTCTCCTGGAGCTGCTTGGCGATGAGATATTTCATCGCGCACAAAGTCTAGTAGTACGCTGGTACGCGCGTAAGCCTGAGCCAGGTGAAAGTAAATCACGGATACTCCCAATCGACCGCGAAGCCCTTCGTAAAGATTTACCACCGAATTATAACTACCCTTTAAATAAAACATTTGCCAATTTATTTTTTGATCTAATTCTTCAGGTTTAACACTCGCTAAGCTAGCTATCTTGCAGATACTTGGATCTATTTTACGCATCTCTTTAATTAAATTACGCTTCAAGC
>JAHFBM010000017.1:0-7266 GCA_023250055.1 bacterium
CTAAAGTTATCCTTGACGCTGCTTATGACGTGGGTTCTTTGGACAAATAATCCGAATAATTCCACGACGCTTAATAACTCTACATTCCTCACACATAACTTTAACGGAAGTTCTTACTTTCATTTTATTTTTCCTGTTATCCCTTATGCCTTCTAACGATTCTACCTCTAGACAAATCATAAGGTGACAACTCGATCACAACCTTATCACCCGGTAAAATTCGAATATAATTCATTCTCATCTTGCCAGAAACATGTCCTAACACAACATGATCACCTTCGATTTTAACCCTAAACATCGCATTTGGTAAGGTTTCTACAACCGTTCCTTCAACGCGAACAACATCTTCTTTTTGTTTCATATCTTCTTAAACTTATTGCCTAGTCAAAAAGACTGGGCCATTATTGGTTATTAAAATTGTATCTTCAACATGTGCCGCCCAACTTTGATCTACTGTCTTAACTGTCCAGCCATCCTTATCCACATATACGTGGTAGTCACCCTCAGTAATCATAGGCTCAATTGCGATAGTCATTCCAGCTTGCAAGTATGGCCCCTGACCCGCCTTACCATAATTCAAAACTTCTGGCTCCTCATGCATCGACTTTCCAATTCCATGACCCGCAAAATCACGCACAACGCCATAACCAGCCGCCTCCACTTTTTGCTGAACCGCTGCTGAAATATCTGACAAACGGCCACCAGCCTTAGCCATGCTTGCTCCTGCAAACAAAGCTTGCTCTGCTACTGAAACCAATTTTTCAATCTGAGCCAATCGCTCACCTTGTCCAACTACAAAGCAGCGAGCCATATCGGCACAATACCCATTCCAAGATGCACAAACATCTACTTTGACTAAATCGCCATTTTGAAAAGTTCGCTTTTCACTCGGCACACCATGCACAACCTCGTCATTAACTGAGATACAACTAGAGTGACGATAAGTCATATAACCCTTAGTCCGACTAACCAAATTACGCTTTTTTAATTCCAATTCAATTATACGATCCAAGTCCGCCGAACTCTTTCCCAGCATCTCAACATTCTTCAAATCTGTTAAAATTTCTGATAAAAGCTTGCCGGCAACAGTCATCTTGCTAATAGCTGCTTTATTTTTAATTGTAATCATAAATGCAACGCTCGCTTTAACTCTGCAAAAACGACATCTGCCTGTTGATCAGCTGAAATATCTATTACTGTATATTGATTACTTACAAAAAATTTCAAAAGCTCTTGCTCATGTCGATTATAAGTCTCAAGCCGGTCACCCACGATTTCTGGCTGATCATCTGGTCTCTTTACCAACAATGAACCACACCTATCACAAAATTGCGGATTTTTAGGAAAAAACTTTGAAGTTGAATCAGTCGAATATGCCATTTGACAGTTTTTATTACTACAAATAATTCGATCTGACAGTCGATCCTTTACCATCTGCATTGACACTACAAATCGCACAATGTCCAATTTATAATTTAGGCTAGTACTATTATTCATCAAAAAATCATGTAGTTGATTCGCCTGAACAAGCGTCCTTGGATACCCATCAAAAATAACTGTATCCACCGACTTAAAGCTATCACACAACCAATCAAAGACCATTTCTGAAATAATACTATCAGAAACTAGTTTACCAGATTTGATAGCAAAATCTATTTTTTTGCCAATTTCTGTTTGCTCTGCAATGTTTTTTCGACACAAGTCACCAGTAGAAAGTTGCAGCCAGCCAAAATTATCTACACAAAGCTTAGAAATTGTCCCTTTGCCAGAACCTGGTAAACCAATAAACACTATAATTCTTTTAGTACCTAGCACGATTTATTGCCGCCCCTTAATTCGTCCGGTTGACAAAAAACCTTCATAGCGATGTTCAATTAAATATGACTCTATCTGAGCAGCTGACTCTGAAGCCACACCAACCACAATCAATAATGCTGTACCACCCAAGTAAAACGGCATTGCTGGGATCATAATCATCAATGCATTCGGAATAATCGCCAAAACACCAAGATATAAAGCTCCCAATAAACCTAATCTAGTTAAAATATAGTCAAAGAACTGCTCGGTACGCCGACCTGGCCTAATGCCTGGAATAAAACCTCCGCCTTTTTTCATGTCCTGAGATAGCTTTTCAGGATCAAAAATCAAAGCCGTATAAAAGAACGTAAAGAACATAATCAACACAAACACCATTGCATTATACATGATTCCAGTTGGTAAGAAATAGTCCGGCAAAGCCTTCAATACTGGAAACTTACTTGATAACATTCCAACTATATACATCGGAATTTGCAGCATAGATGATGCAAAAATCACAGGCATCACGCCAACCGCATTGATTTTAAATGGAATATATGAACTTTGTCCGGCATACATTCGATTACCTACCATGCGCCTAGCATACTGAACCGGAATCTTGCGTTCACCTTTTTCCAAGTACACAATACAAGCAATTACAATAAGGAAAAACACTACAATAAATAACGCTGTAAACAAGCTAATTTTGCCCCAATCAACATAGTTAATCGTATTACTAACATAAATTGGAAAACGCGCCACAATGCCTGCAAATATGATCATAGATGCCCCATTTCCAATCCCATAGATTGAAATCTGCTCTCCCAACCACATCACAAACATAGACCCTGTCACCATCGACAGAATAAACATAGCTCTAAAACCCCAACCTGGAGTTAAAACCAAGTTTTGACTTTCCAAAAAGGTTGCGTATGAAACACTATAAAACACACTCAAAACCAATGTTAAATAGCGAGTATACTGATTAAATATCTTGCGACCAAACTCACCCTCTTTGAGTAAACGCTCAAAGCTAGGTACACTCATCCCCAATAACTGCATCATAATTGATGCTGTAATATTAGGTGAGATGCCCAAAGAAAACAGAGTGCACCTTTCAAAATTTGATCCAGAAAATGTATCCAAGTATTTGAATAGACTTCCCAAATTAGTAGCTTGCTTCATGTACTCAGCCAACAACTTAATATTCACACCGACAATCGGGAGAATTGTTCCCAGACGAAAAACGATCAAAACACCCAAGGTGAATAGAATTTTACGTCTCAATTCCGGAATATTAAATATGTTTTTAAAGCTCTTTACAACTATCACAGTGTTAGCTCTCCTTTATAAAACGAACTTCCCCACCAGCTTCTTTTACGAATTGTTCTGCAGACTTACTAAAACTATCAGCTTCAATGACGAATTTCTTAGAAAGCTTAAAGCCACCTAAAATTTTCAATAGCCCCTCACGCTTAACCAGACCCTTTTCAATTAAGGTAACCTTGTTAATAACGGCGCCATCGTCAAAGTATTTTTCCAACTTAGCAGTATCAATAATATTAAATACTTTTTTAAAGCGAGCATTATTAAAGCCACGCTTTGGCAAACGACGGGTAACCGGCATTTGACCACCTTCAAAACCTATTCTAACACCACCGCCAGAACGAGCATTTTGACCTTTGCCACCTTTACCAGATGTACCACCCAATTTACCACCGCGACCAACTCTTTTACGTTTCTTAACAAGTGGACTTAAATTATTCAGCTGAAACATGTGCACCTCGTACGACTTCTTCAATTGTTTTGCCACGCAAAGTAGCCAAATGTTGAGCTGAGCGCAACTTGGCTAAAGCATTTAATGACGCCTTAACTACATTTTGCTTATTAGAAGCACCAAATGATTTTGCCAAAACATCCTTAATTCCCAACACATCCATCACAGCCCTAACGGCACCACCAGCAATCACACCGGTCCCACGGAAAGCAGAGCAAATAATCACTTTGCTAGCACCATGCTGACCGACCACTGGATAAGCTACAGTTGTACCCCTAAGCGGCACCTCGATCAATTTTTTTCTAGCGCGAGCTGTAGCCTTAGCAATCGCAGAGGAAACTTCTTTACTTTTTCCCTGAGCAATCCCAATTTTGCCACATCTATCACCAGTTACCACAAAGGCTGAAAATCCAAATCGTTTTCCACCTTTAGTAACCTTGGTAACACGTCGAACGCTAATTACCACGTCTACAAAATTATTTTCCATAACCAATTCAGTTCCTTAAAAGTTAAGCCCGCCTTCTCGTAATCCATCGGCAAATGCTTTTACGCGCCCATGGTACAAGTAGCTACCTCTGTCAAATGTTAACTCTTTAGTAAGGTTCAAGGCATTAGCACGCTTTGAAAGCTCAAGCCCTACAGATCTAGCTATGGATGTTTTATCCCCAGTTAGATTTTTTAACTCAAGCGATGAACAGCTTGCTAATGTTTGACCAGAAGCATCATCAATGATTTGCCCATAGATATAGCGCAAGCTTCTAAATATAGAAACCCTCAGCCTTCCCTGTGCGCGAACCTTAGCGCGAACTCTCGCTGCGCGACGAGCCCTCTTTAAATTCATTCTTTTTATTACTGACATTTAAATTCCCTAATTATTTACGCTTTAGTCTTACCAGCTTTACGAATAATTACTTCATTCAAATATCTAATCCCTGTGCCCTTGTAAGGCTCCGGAACCCTAAATGATCTAATTTGATCGCAAACTTTACCCAACAATTCTTTATCAAATGATTGAAAAACTAGATTCTGGCCAGTTTTGTCAACCTGCAAGGCAACTTTTTCTGGCAAAACAAAATCAATCTTATGGCTATAACCTAAAGAAAGTTTTACATTTTTACCTGCAACTTCAGCCTTAAAACCTAAGCCCTTAATCACAAGTTGTTTTTCAAAGTTCTTATCTGCACCTTGAATTTTATTGAACAACAAAGCCCTGTGCAATCCCCAAAACTTTCTATTTTGTCTTGCTGTACTTTTCATATCCAATTTAATAGAAGTATCAGATAAATTAACTAACTCTAGAAAGGGTGGCAAAATATGCACACCAGAAGCATTTTTGCCCTGATAGTGAACCTCACAACCCTTAACTTCAACCTTAACACCAGTAGTGTTTATTGGCATTCTTCCAATCTTAGACATTGCGACACCCCTACCAAACTGTACAAAGTAATTCACCACCAACTTGCAGTGATTTAGCTTTTTTATTTGTCATAATTCCACGATTAGTAGTTAAGATTGCAACACCTAATCCACCGATTACTGGCTTAAGTTCATTAACCCTTGCATACAACCTTCGACCTGGCGTACTTTCACGCTTAATTTCATGAATCGCAGACTCGCCATCGACGTAACGTAAGTAAATTTTTAATTTACGCTTTAAAGAATCTCCCTCAACTACAAAGTCATTGATGAAGCCTTCCTCTTTTAGAATCTTAGATAATTCAAGTCTCAAATTAGAGTATGGAATTTCGACCGTAAACTTTGATCTCATGATTCCATTTCTAATGATTGTTAAAAAATCGCCTATTGTATCTATAGACATATTAATGGTGACCTTTTTAAAAAATTACCAACTTGTTTTTTTTACACCTGGCAGAAGACCTTCAGAAGCAAACTTTCTGAAACAAATACGACACATCATAAACATGCGTAGGTAACCCCTAGGGCGACCACACAGCTTACAACGATTATACTGTCTTACTGCAAACTTGGGCGTCTTATTCGATTTCTCAACTAGTGCTTTTTTTGCCACAGTTCAAATCCTACTTTTTCTTAAACGGCATACCAAACTCTTTAAGCAATTCATAACATTGCCCATCGGTGGTAGCTGTAGTGTGAATTGAAATATTCATGCCGTAGATCTTGCTAAATGTATCTAAGTCAACTTCTGGGAAAATAACCCATTCCTTAATACCTAGATTATAGTTGCCACAACGATCAAACTTTACAGGAACACCCTGAAAATCACGGACCACCGGCAAAGATAAATTAATTAATTTATCCAAGAAATCATACATTTTCTTACGGCGCAAAGTAACCATCGCCCCAATTGGCATGCCTTCTCTAATTTTAAATCCGGCAATTGATTTACGGGCCTTAGTCTTAACTGGCGCTTGTCCAGCAATCTTTTGCAATGCATCAGCTGCAATTTGCAAGGTCTTACTGTCAGCAACAGCTTCTTTAACACCAATATTTAGTACTATTTTGCTGATTTTAGGAATCTGCATCGAATTTTCAAGACCCAACGTTTTTTGCAAACGCGGCCTAATTTCTGAAGCATATAATTCTTCAAGACGTGATTTTAACATTTATCAACCTTTAAAAGTAGTTATACAACCTGATCACAATGTTTGCAAATCCGAACTTTGTCTTGTGAATCAATAGCTTTTGCTGAAATCCTAGTAGTTTTGCTACAAGATCCACAAACCAACATCACATTTGACAGGTCTATTAATCCTTCGGACTTAATAATGCCCCCAGTTTCACCCTGCTTACGAGCCTTTACGTGCCGAGTAACAATAGAAACACCCTTAACTCTAAGCTTACCCTTTTTCGGCAAAACTTCAATAACATCCCCTTGTCTGCCTTTATCTTTTCCGGCAATCACAAGGACCTTATCGTTTTTCTTAATACCCAACATAGTTATAATACCTCTGGAGCCAAAGAAATAATCTTGGCAAAGCCTTTATTTCTTAATTCTCTAGCAATTGGACCAAAAATACGCGTTGCAATTGGCTCTTTTTTTTCTTTCACAATCACAGCTGCATTTTCGCCAAATCTAATATAGCTACCATCTTGACGCCTAAGCTCTTTTTTAGTCCGAACGATCACAACATCAACAATGTCACCCTTTTTGACTAATCCGCCTGGAATTGCGATTTTTACAGAGCACTTAACCATGTCACCCAAGAAGGCATAGCGCTTACGCGTACCACCAATAATATGGATACATTTTAATTTTTTAGCGCCTGAATTGTCAGCTACCCACAATACTGATTCTTTTTGTATCATAGTATCTCCCTATCCAGCTTCCCATCAAAACCCTTAGATACGATTTTATGCAAATACATAAATTTAGTCTTTGACTTCGGACGACCTTGGTAAAACTCGACCACATCACCAACAGTAGCTTCACGATTTTCATCGTGAACTTTATATTTTTTATAATCTTGTACAATTTTTTGTAACTTAGGGTGCTTATATGATCTAACCACCTTCACAGTTACAGTTTTATCCATTGCAGCTGAAACAACTTCCCCCTGCAAGAACTTTTCTTTTTTTGTAACAACTAAATCTTGAGTCATTTTGTTATCCAATTATAATTGCGTTTTTTGACCCAAATAGGTCAATGCACGCGCTAAACCTGCACGCAACTTTTTAAACTGAGAAAAATCCCTAACATGCCCAGTTGTAGA
>JAHFBM010000017.1:7366-15436 GCA_023250055.1 bacterium
TATAACTTTCAACTTATACTTTAAACCAAAGTTGGCATGCCTTTAATAATACGATATTCTCCGCGACAAATCCAGACCTTTACGCCAATAATTCCGTATTTGGTATGCGCTTCAGCAAAACCATAATCAATATCTGCTCGCAAAGTATGCAAAGGAGTAGAACCAACGCGGATCCATTCCGATCTAGCTATTTCAGCTCCGCCCAATCTACCAGCACAGCAAATCTTAATCCCCTTAGCGCCACCCTTCATAGTTGTCGCTGCAGATTTCTTCATTGTACGCTTAAAATTAGCACGATTTTCTAACTGATCCGCAATACTCTTAGCTACCAATACAGCATTCAGTTCCGGACTTTTAACCTCTTGAACGGAAACTTCCACATTGTTAATACCTAAAATACCAGCCAGCGCCTTCCGAATGGTATCGATTTCTTGGCCCTTTTTACCAATTACCAACCCAACTCGTGCAGAGTATATAATTACACGGACACTATCACCAGTTTTTTCAATTTTAACCTTAGAGACCTCGGCTTTGTCCAAAACACTATTCAAATGCCGTCTAATTTTAAAATCTTGCATGATCGATTTGCCGTAACTTTTGCCACGTGCAAACCAGCTAGCATCCCAATCCCTATAAACACCTAATCGAAAACCCACCGGGTTTACTTTTTGACCCACAATTTGCCTCTTGAATCTTTAATTTGTATCTTTATTTTTTTAAAATAACACTAATATGACTCATGCGCTTGCGATACACATTTGATCTACCCATAGCACCAGGCTTGAAATATTTCAACGTTGGACCTTGGTCGATCTTGATCTCATGAACATAAAGTTCACCTTTTTCAATATCATGCAAATGTTTCGCATTAGCTGAAGCCGATTCAATTAGTTTCCTAACTGGAACAGACTTCTTAGCGCCATAAGTAGTTAACCAACCCAAGGCAAATTGAACACTCTTACCACGAATGTTATCCACCAGAGGGCGTAACTTATACGGCGAATATTTAACAAATTTTGCCACAGCATTAAATTTCATAGTCTATTTTCCACCCTTTTCGGCTTGTCTTTGACCACTGTGCATTCTAAATGTTCTAGTTGGTGCAAACTCGCCTAAATAATGGCCTACCATGTTCTCAGTTATATAGACAGGTATGAACTTTCTGCCATCGTGCACTGAGATTGTTAAGCCCACAAAATCCGGTATAACCATACTGCGCCTAGACCAAGTCTTCACAGCTTCACGCTTAGAACCCAACTTGGACTTCGCAATTTTTTCTAGTAATGAAGGGTCTACCCAAGGCCCCTTTTTAGCTGATCTAGCCATAATTTAATAACCCTTAAGCTTTCGCATCTTTACGGTTTACGCCTTTTAATGATTAATGCATTCTTACGGCGTCTAGTTCTAGTACCTTTACATCCCTTACCCCAAGGAGTTGTTGGATGTGAACCAGATTTAGAGCGACCCTCACCACCACCATGCGGGTGATCAACTGGGTTCATTGCCATACCACGAACACTTGGTCTAAAACCACGATGCCGAGTACGACCAGCCTTACCAATCGAAATATTCTTTTGATCAGCATTTCCTAAAACACCAATTGTTGCCCAACAATCAAGTAAAACCATTCTGATTTCACCTGAAGGCATTTTAAGTGTAGCATAATCACCAGATTTAGCCATAATTTGTGCTGATGTACCGGCACTACGAACTAACTTTCCGCCAGAACCCGGTGTCATTTCAATATTATGGACAAAGAATCCAGCTGGAACAGCACTCAATGGCATGCAATTACCAACTTTAGGCTCTGCATCTAAACCAGCATACACTTTGCTACCAACAGCTAACTTGTCCGGCATTAAAATATATTTCTTAATACCAGTTTTATAAATTACTAATCCAATTCTTACATTACGATTTGGGTCATACTCAATTGTAGAAATCGTTCCCTCAACATTACGATCTCGACGAGCAAAATCAATGATACGGTATTTACGCTCTGCCCCGCCACCACGATGACGAACTGTAATTCTACCGTAGCTATTTCTGCCACCTTTTTTACGTAACCCTACTAATAAGCTTCTTTCTGCTTTTTTAGTAGTAATATCATCATTTGACAGAAAACTTTGAAATCTCAACGACGAGTTTCGCGGCCTTCTCGTTACAACTGCCATAATTAAATCCTACAACACTTATGTTTATTTATTCGGTTGCTGTTGCATCTGATGTCCCAACTTCGGACTGACCAAATACGTCTACCTTATAGCCTTCTTTCAAGGTTATGATAGCTCTCTTTTCGATGCTACCCTTAACCCTATGGCGACGAACAATCCGATCCTTACCTTTTCTGATCAAAATGCGGACCTTTGAAACCTTCACTCCGAATAAAGATTCAATCGCTTCTTTAACCATCGGCTTATTTGCAGCTGGATGAACTCGCAAAACTAATTTTTGCTGATCCATATTTGTTATTTGAGCCTTGCTACTAACAACAGCACCCTGTACAACTTCTTGTAAACTTAGTTCCATTTGGCAACCACCTCTTTCAGAGCCTCAAAGCTTTGATTTAAAACCACAATATAATCAGCTGAAATTAAATCAACAACATTGATTTGATCAAATAAGACCATCTTAACTTTTGGTAAATTTGAAAAAGAAGCCTGCTCTAGAACGTCACTTGTTTGCAATAATACACAAATTTTTTTGTTTGCCATATTAGCACTTTTTAACAAGTTATTTGCATATGCTGCCTTAGGCTTATCGCCAACCAAGTTCCAATTTAACAGAACTAGCTTTTCACGTTTTAGCAGATCCCACATAACATTCTTTAAAACTAGGTCCTTAACCCCCTTAGCAACCCTCAAAGTTCGCACTCGCGCCATTGGGCCAAAGATTACCCCTCCAGAACGCCATAATGGCGAACGTGCAGAACCCGCACGAGCTCGACCTGTACCCTTTTGCTTCCAAGGTTTTTTATTTGAAAAAGAAACGTCTGATCGACCTTTGCAACCTACTGTCCCCTGACGCCAATTTTGTAACAGCGCCCTAGTCCACATCGCAACTCCAACCGAAACATCTTTTTCCGGCTCACCAACAAACCCTAAATCTGAAGGTGTTAAAATTTGACTGCTCATATCTATACCTATTTAAACTTACGAACAAACACTAATGACCCCGACTTACCAGGAATCGCACCTTTAATTAAAATAACTTTAGAATCTGTATCTACTTTTACAACTTCTAAATTTTTAACTGTTTGACGCTCTGCCCCCATATGACCAGCCATCCGTTTGCCCTTGATAACTCTCCCACGAGCACGCATAAAACTGATAGATCCTGGAGAGTTCAAGCTGCATTTACCACCATGACTAGCACGACCACCCGCAAAATTGTGACGACGCACTACACCAGCATAGCCATGCCCTTTACTTACCCCAACGACATCCACAAACATCCCCATTGCCAGGCTTGCTTGATCAAAATCTAACGGCATACCTACCACTAAATTAGAGTCGACAACGTCTAAAGATAACTCTTTGATATGCTCAAAGTAATTATTTAAGTTCTTTAACCACTCTTGATTAAAGCTATTTTTGCGATAACGGAGCTTTAGGAAGCCAACCTTAACAGCATTGTAACCATCGTTTTTTGCATTTTTAATTTGCAAAACAAACCAGCCAGCTGCATCAACAACTGTTACCGGAACAATTACATCCCCCGTAAAGACATTGGTCATGCCTATTTTTTTACCCCACAAACCGTTGACCATTAAAAATCCTTTCTAACCCACCTGCTAGCAAATTTCTACATCCACGCCAGATGATATATTTAATCTCATTAATTCATTCATTGTCTGATCCGATGGAGCAACAATATCCAATACTCGACGATGGGTTATGATCTCGAACTGCTCACGCGATTTTTTGTTTGCATGTGGAGAACGCAAAACAGTAAAACAACGCTTGCGATTAGGCATTGGAACGGGGCCAATGAGTTCCGACCCCGTTCTTCTAACTGTCATTACAATTTGTTTAACAGCTTTATCGAGCAATCTATGATCGTACGATTTAAGCGTTAAGCGTATCTTTGATTTTTTCATGTTGTAAATCCAATTACTCGATAATCTCAGTGACGACGCCAGAACCAACTGTTCTACCACCTTCACGAATTGCAAATCTCAAATCTTTTTCCATAGCGATAGTTGAAATTAAATCAATTTCTAAATCAACGTTATCACCCGGCATTACCATTTCGCGACCAGCTGGCAATGTTACAACACCAGTCACATCTGTAGTTCTAAAATAGAACTGTGGACGATACCCTTGGAAAAATGGACTGTGTCGCCCACCTTCTTCTTTACTTAAAATATAAACCTTAGCTTTGAATTTCTTGTGCGGAGTAATAGTTGCAGGTTTTGCAACAACCATTCCACGTTCAATTGCTTCTTTATCAACACCACGCAACAACAAGCCAACATTATCACCAGCTTGACCTTGGTTAAGAGTCTTGCGGAACATTTCCACGCCAGTAACAGTACTCTTCATCTTCTTACCAAACCCAATGATTTCAACTTCATCACCAGTATTGATAATACCACGTTCAATTCTACCAGTAGCAACTGTACCACGGCCAGAAATTGAAAAAACACCTTCAACTGGCATCAAGAAAGGTTTATCAATATCACGAACTGGCTCTGGGATAAAGCTATCAACCGCATTCATTAACGCTTCAATTGCCTTAGCGCCCAAGTCGCCCTTGTCACCTTCTAAAGCCTTAAGACCTGAACCCCTAATAAATGGAATTTCGTCGCCTGGGAAATCATACTTGTTCAACAACTCTCTGATTTCTTCCTCAACCATGTCCACCATTTCAGAGTCTTCTACCATGTCAACCTTGTTCAGGAAAACCACTAATGCCGGAACACCTACGTTACGAGCTAGCACAACGTGCTCGCGAGTTTGAGGCATCGCACCATCTGATGCAGATACTACTAAAATCGCACCATCCATTTGTGCCGCACCAGTAATCATATTCTTAACATAGTCAGCGTGACCTGGACAGTCAACGTGCGCATAGTGACGCTTATCAGTTTCATATTCTACGTGAGAAGTTGCAATTGTAATCCCACGTTCTCTTTCTTCTGGAGCATTATCAATTTCAGCAAAGCCTTTAAATTCAGCTTGCCCCTTGTCTGCCAACACCCTAGTAATTGCCGCAGTTAAAGTTGTTTTTCCATGATCAACGTGACCAATGGTCCCAATATTAACGTGTGGTTTTTTTCTTTCAAATATACCTTTAGCCATAGTAAAATGCTCCTAAAAACAGTTTCGTTACAAAAAAGTTTAGTTATTTAGTTCTTTCCCTTTGTCATCGCTTCCTGAACACTTGCAGGAACTTCACGATAACACTCAAATTCCATCGAATACACTGCCCGACCCTTAGTCATAGACCGCAAATCAGTAGCATACCCAACCATGGACTCCAATGGCACCTCCGCTGCAATCAGCTGCATGCTTCCTTTGCCTTCCATACCCATAATCCGACCTCTGCGAGAGTTCAAATCACCCATCACGTCGCCCATATACTCATCTGGAGTTTCGACCTCAACCTTCATTACCGGCTCAAGCAGAACTGGATCAGCCTGCATAAAACCAGATTTGAAAGCTAAAGAAGCAGCAACCTTAAACGCAACCTCAGAAGAATCTACATCATGATATGACCCATCATAAAGTGAAGCTTTTAAATCGACCACTGGATATCCACCCAACTGGCCTGAAACAATCGCCTCCTCTAATCCTTTTTGGACAGGAGCAATAAACTCACGCGGAACGGTACCACCGACCACTTTATTTTCAAATTCAAAACCCTTACCACGCTCTAGTGGCTCAAACTCAATCCAAACATGTCCATACTGGCCACGGCCACCAGACTGCTTAATAAACTTACCTTCAGCCTTAACTTTGCGGCGAATAGTTTCTTTATACGCTACCTGCAACTTACCCTGAACCAAGTCAACTTTGTGCTCACGCTTCAAACGATCGACTACAATTTCAAGATGAAGCTCGCCCATACCAGCAATTACAGTTTGGTTTGTTTCTTCATTATAACTAAACTTAAATGATGGATCCTCTTGCATCATCTTACGCAATGCAATCACCATCTTATCATGATCACTTTTATTTTTAGGTTCTACAGAAGCAGAAATCACCGGAGCTGGAACATCAATTGACTCCAAAAGAATCAAATTTTTTTCTGCACACAGTGTATCACCAGTCAATGCATCTCTTAAACCTACAATTGCTGCAATATCACCCGCGCCAACGCCACTAATTTCTTCACGCTTATTAGCATGCATCTTAATCAAGCGACTAACACGTTCCTTGGCACCGGTTCTAGCATTATAAATATAAGAGCCTGACTGCAACTCACCTGAATAGACTCGGATAAAGGTTAAAACCCCCACAAATGGATCTGTCATAATCTTAAATGCCAAGGCCGAAAACGGCTCTTTATCACTTGATTTTCTAATAACTTCTTCACCGGTTTTAGGATCAACACCCACCACTGGAGGAACATCCAAAGGAGATGGCAAATAATCAACTACAGCATCCAACAACAACTGCACGCCCTTATTTTTAAAGGCAGTACCACAAAAGGCTGGAACTACTTCGCGCTGCAAAACACCCTTGCGCAAAGCAGCTTTAACTTGTGCAATTGTAACTTCTTCACCATTTAAATACTTCTCAGCCAAATCTTCATCAAAATCAGCGGCTCGCTCTATAACGGCGATTCGCATTTCTTCCATTTGATCAACATATTCAGCCGGAACCGAAGCCCAAGTAACCTCTATGGCTGGAACATCTTTGTCATACAGCGCCATTCTACGCTCTAAGACATCAATAACACCCCGAAGGTTTTCACTTTCACCAACAGGAATCTGCATCATTAAAGCATTACCCTGCAAACGATTATTCACATCAGCAATTACTTTAAAATAATCTGCACCGATGCGGTCTAACTTATTTACAAATATAATGCGCGGCACCTTATAACGATTAGCTTGACGCCAAACAGTTTCTGATTGAGGCTGAACACCCGCAACACCGCAGAACACTGCTACTACACCATCTAACACACGCAACGAGCGGCCAACTTCGATTGTAAAATCTACGTGCCCAGGGGTATCAATAATATTAATTTGATTGTCATTCCAAAAACAGGTTGTCGCTGCGGAAGTAATCGTAATACCACGCTCACGCTCTTGCTCCATCCAATCCATGACAGCAGCGCCTTCATGCACTTCACCTATTTTATGTGAAATACCAGTATAGAAAAGAATTCGCTCAGTGACAGTGGTTTTGCCAGCATCAATATGCGCTGCAATCCCAATATTTCGATACCGATCTAAACTATAGCTCATAAAACCCTACCCTTACCATGCATAATGAGAGAAAGCGCGATTCGCTTCAGCCATCTTATGCACATCCAATTTTTTCTTAATAGCTCCACCACGCCCCTCAGCAGCATCTAGCAACTCACGACCCAAGCGACTACCCATCGTCTTGTCAGTACGAGATGCCGCAGCACCAACTAACCAGCGCAATGCTAATGCTCTCGCCCTAGCTGTTTGAACTTTAACTGGAATCTGGTAGACACTACCACCAACTCGTCTAGGACGAACCTCTACGATTGGCACAAGCTGCTTAAACGCCGCTTCAAAAAGCTTAAGCCCCTTATCTTGATCACCAGCTTTTTTTTCTAAAATGGTCATTGCATCATATACAATTTTACGAGCAGTGTTTTTTTTACCACCACGCATTACAATATTAGTTAGTTTTTGAATAAGCTCAGAATTATAAACCGGATCAAAACCTATATCTCTTGTAAAATTACCTGATTTACGCCTTGGCATAACTACAGAACCTCAATGTTAAAATTTTTACTTCTTCTTACCCTTGGCGCCAGCCTTAGCAGCAGCTGCACCCGGCTGAGGTCGCTTTGTACCGTACAATGAGCGAGAGCAAGTTCTGCCTTCCACCCCTGCAGCATCTAACGCACCTCTAATGATAT
>JAHFBM010000066.1 GCA_023250055.1 bacterium
CCCGAGGGCTTGGCGTAATCCTGCTAGTCGAACGGCATAGCTGTGATGATCCTGACCTAAAACTAAAATTAAATGGTTGGCACCACGATTTACCTTACTAAGCATGTAGGCAATATCAGCTGCGGCATAAGTTAATTCGCCACTTGATTTACGGATGACGCGATCCTTGTCATCTCCAAATTGAGTAGATTTGAACCAGAGGGCTTCTTCGGCTTCATAGGTATAGCCATTGGTGGTTAGTTGAGCAATGGCACGGTCAATTGCACCTGTTTCATGTAGGCTACGCTCTGAAAACCAGGTGTCAAATTGAATGCCATAGTCATTTAAGGTTTGGCGAATGCGGTATAAGAGCTTGGTTTCGGCGTAACGCGCAAAAAACTCTTCCGGTCTATTTAAGGCTTCGGCGCCATGTTCAGCCAAGCATTCTTGCGCAACTTCTATTAAGTATTCACCTTTATAGCCATTTTCGGGGATTTCGGCGAACTGGCCCAGCGCTTGCTTGCAGCGTGCAATTAGACTGAGGCCTAAGTTGTGCATCTGCCCGCCGGCATCATTGATATAATATTCGCGATTAACTTGATGTCCCTGAAAGGATAAAATATTACCCAAGACATCACCGATAATGGCTCCACGACCATGGCCAAAGTGCAGTGGCCCGGTTGGATTGGCGCTGACATACTCTAGAGAATAATGTTGAAGATCCAGCTTGTCTGGTTTGAAAAAATTAATTTTTTGTTGGTTGAGTTCGTGCAATATCTGTTGATAAGCAGCTGGACTGAAGTATAAGTTAATAAACCCCGGTCCAGCTATTTCAATTTTAGCAACTAAGGGATGTATAAAATTAGCAATAATGGCCTTGGCGATGATTAGGGGGCTTTGTCGTAATGTTTTACTTAAAATCAGTGCGGCATTAGTGCTTAGATCGCCAAATAGTTGTTTTTGATCATCGATATTAATATTAAGTTCAACCCGTTCTAAAGCTTGATCGTCTAGGTTGAATTGAGCTTTTAAAAAATTAAAAAGCTGTTCCTTGATTTGATCCAGACTATTGATTGCCATTTCTTTGATACTTTTCCCTTAAAATAACTTTACAGTTATAGTATAGAAGCTTTCCTGGTAGCTGCCAAGGTTGTGCTAGTCCCAATTGATTGGAACCCCAAAGTCTAATTCGCAAGTAGTTATTCGTGATTGCATATCTCTAGGAAGCTTAGACTGAACTAGCCGAGTGTTACCATCTTTCCAAGCTGCCTTTAGAGCCCTAATTTCACCATCCAGACGATCTTTTCTGTCAGGATATCTTGCTTGTTCTGATCTGGTTCTGATTAGGGCTGCTTTAATTAAATTTGATAAAGTTGAGTGGTCTTGGTAAAGGGGCGATCTAGGCGCTTCATCACGCTTGCCATCGCAGGCTAGCACTGCAAACGGAGTGGTAGTAACTAACAGTAGGATTTTTAGTATCATGGGGTGGTCTCCTTGTATTAAGGTTGTAATACGCCCAACATATTATTGTAATTGGCGCTAGATTTCTAGTATTTTAAAAAATGGATGGGGGGCACTGGTGGTTAAAGGGGGTTGGATGATGATTATAAAAATAGCGGGACTACTGCTGATAGTGGGTCATTTACAATCATCTGATTTATCTAAATTTACTAATTTACAAGTTGAACTTCGGAGTTCTGGAAGCTTAGCAAGGGTGGCAGCGTTCCTAACGGATAACCCTGTCTACCAAGATAATCTAGTGTATCTTGAGGCTATTTTAATTAGTAGGGGAGCGACTTGGGTTGATATGGTTAATCAAGACTTGCAGCACAAGAAAGATATTCTCGCAATTATTTTAGCGGCGCCAGGTGCGTCTTTGGTAGTAGATTCTGGCTCTTTGGCAACTAGGCGAGGTAAAGAGTTGGGAGGTCACTTTGAAGCAGCAGTTGGCTTGGGTTGGGGAGATGCGCGTACCAGCAGAGGCAAAAATGGGGTAGGGCTACGAGAGGCTCCACATTTAAATAAATACAATGAAGGAAATTTTAGCGTTAATTTAATAACGCTGGAGAGTCTCTATGCATCGTTTAAATCTAAAGTTCCAGATAAAATTCAAACAGTTTTGAGTGATATTTCAGAGTCGGGGATTAAGTTGTATATTGAAATTGATAGTGAATTGGGTTGGAATGACAAGGGGCGTCGCATGAACTTAATCTTTCATGGTAGTATGATTGACTGGTACAAAGGTGAGAAGTCAGGCGACTTTGATTTTAATAGTGTATTTGTGAAAGATTTGCCAATGGGGATCTTTGATTTAAATGGTATAAAATCAGTGGATTTAGCGGTTGATAGTTTAAAAGCATTAAATGTTAACGCGCATAATCAGCTTTATTCACCAGACAATGCTGGATTTGTGATAAGTCCAGGTCGGCAAATTGTCACCTTTTGGTCGGTAGCTAAGGATATTGATAAGCAGCGAGCGGTTGTAACTTTTCACATCTTGTTTGATTGGGAGCTGCAAAACGGATTTAAAGGTGCAGTTTTGGATCTCAGTCGGCACTCGCCTACTTTGGGCGATCTGTTAACTGGGCTGGGCGGATTGAATAATTTAATTGGTAATTCTGATGACAAAGATGCTTGGGTGGCCGCGATTAGCTACTTGCAGCGTTTATATAGTTAATAATTCTCTTTAAAAAAACATAAAGGCTGTGATTTTCACTATATTTATGATCATTAGCGGTGGTGTAGCTTTTTATCCTCTTTGTGATAAAATCCAAATTGATGCTTTATTATAAAGGGGTTTGGATGTGTTAAGTAAATTAAAATTTTTAAAGATTAGTCTGTTAACAATTGTTTTCATGGGTAGTGTTGAGTTATATAGCATGGATGATAACCAAGAATTAAATATATCTGACTTTATTGCATCAGTGTTATTGCAAGGGGCGATACCGGTGTCGTCAGATTGTTTGAGTGATGCGTGGGAGGCAAGCCCAATTCTAAATACGCATATAAAGTCAGGGTCTGTGGATAAGAGTCGCGAAGGGGAGATTATTTGTCCGTGGGGTTGTGATTCAATATTTAAGACAAAATGCGGCTTAAGACTTCATTATGAACGTGCGCATGCAGAAGTAGTGCGATTTAGGTGTAATCCTTGTGGCTATACAACGAATATTGTGGGAGACATGCGTAGGCATGTGTATACTGGTAAGCATAAAAGTAGGGGTGTTGTTGGAGAATGGGAAGAGCTGATAGATGGTGAGTGGGGGACTAAAAAGCTTGATCCGACAAAGTATTGCGCCGGTAAAAGAAAATGGGCATCGGCTGCTACAACGTGAACTCGATAGGTTTGCGCTATGGTCAATTTCGTCTAAAAAAACATACAAACCGCGATTTTTAGCTGTATTATAGTGGCATTGGTTGGTGGCTCTATCTTTTTATATTCCATATGGTAAAATTCAAATAGAATTATATTTTTATCATAAAGGGGTTTGAATATGCTGAATAAATTAAAGTTTTCAAAGATTAGCCTATTAATGGTTGCTTTAATGGGAAATATTGGGCTATATGGTGCTGATGAAGGGTTAAGTCAGTTGGTGCATGCAGCTGGGACTATTTCAGATGTTGACAGCAAGGGTGATGCTGAAGCGGGGGTAGGTACTGTAGCAACCTGTCCTGAAAAGGAACGCTTATATACGTGTAGGTCTTGTGATTTGCGTAGAGACATAATTAAAGCTTGTAAGGATAAAGATTGTGAGTATATGGAGTGTATTGATGGTAAATGGATGCGGAAAAAGATTACTAGTGTTGAGGATTCTAAAAGAAAAAGAGAGTCGTTTATTTTAGACGATGATGCTTCTGATGCTCCTGATGTCACAGTCTGTCCTGTGCCGGGCTGTGATTCTAAATTTACAGGTAAGTGTCAAGATGGCAATTACACTAAGCATTATGAGCGTATGCATCAAGATGGGGTAAGTGTGAAGAGGTGTAATTGTGGTCAATATTTTACGAAGACGCTCGGAGACTTGCGTAGGCACATGTCGAGCTCTAGGCATAAGGCATGTTTTAATGGGTGTCTTAAATATACAGAGGAGATCAATGGTGAGGAGGTAGAGCGAGAATTTACTGCTTTTACCCAAGAAAGAAGTAAGCGTCGTACAGAAGGTCCAGCTAATTAGTAGAGATAGGAAATTCATATATGTTAAATGGTCATTATTGCGGGTTGCTTTTTTTAAAAATTGGTCTGTTGGCAGTTGCTTTAATGGGCAATGCTCGGTTGTATGGTGCTGATGAAGTTGGCGTACAGCCCGTCACAAACTGTCCTGTGCCAGGCTGTAACGCTGTATTTATAGGTGATCGTCAAACAAGAAACTGTAGTACGCATTTTAAGCGTAAGCATCAAGGTAGGGGGTGCATGAGGTGTTGTTGTGGTGAATATTCTACAAACATTATAGGAGACCTGCGTAGGCATATGAGATCAACTAAGCATGGAAGTG
>JAHFBM010000018.1 GCA_023250055.1 bacterium
GATGTTATGGCGATGTCGAATGTTTTCTATCCGGAACAGTATTCCGATCACTCACTAGCTTGATCTTTTAATTGGGATGCTAGTTGTAGCGCCAGCTCAGTTAAGGCATCACTTCGCTTTTGCAATTCGGGTTTGCTCACAAAGTAATGATTTAACAAGTGTGGTAAATCCATTTCGGTGGGTAAGGCAGTCCGGGCAGTTCTAATTTTAGGCGGGACAATTCCAATTATGCCAGCAATGTATATGGCATCGCTACAGGCTAATTGAATTGATTTAAGACTGACAATATCAACTTCTGACTCAGGGAGTTGATATTTTATTTTAATGACAGCTCCAGTTAAATCGTAATCTTTAAGTGCTTGCAAAATTTGCCAAGTTTGATGATTATGTTGTGGGTTATTATAAGTGTCAACCTGATCGATTGGTAGCAGGTTTAGATCAATTTGAATAAATGGTCTAGTCGGGGTAGGAATAAATTTGTGACTGGTGTTTTGCTTATTATGAATTGTAACGTGGCAAAATCCCTTTTCTTCTTTACGTTCGCCAAAGTCGACTCGCTCAATAGATCCAGCATAAACAATTGCTGGATGGTTGCCTTGGTTTAAATCTTGATAGCGGTGTAGATGTCCTAATGCGACATAGTCAAATGGTACAATGGCTAATTGGGATGGCATGAGAACTGGATCGGTCCCGTAAATCGCACGCTTTTCTGAACCGGAAAAAATCCCTGAGCTAACCGTTAAATGGCCACCAAGTATGGCTGGAGCTTCTGGATCAAGTTGATCTGCTAAGTTAGCAATAACTTTGCTAACAGTATTTGAAATTAAATCTGTGATATCAGTTGCAGTGCGTAGTAGATGTTGATTTGCTAAAGTAATGGTGTTGCGAGTTGGCCAAGGAATGCCAACAATCTGTACCAGTCCACTTTTGGTTTTCAAATTAATAATCTGTGGTTTAGCAACTACATGAAATCCTGTAATTGGTAAATTGCTAAATAGATCTAAGGCATTAGCTTTACCAAAACTTAGAGGGTGATCATGATTACCAACGATAATTACTACTGGAATCTGGTGAGCATGCAACCGTAAGAAACATTGTAATAGCAATTTTTGTTGTGTGGGGCTGGGGTTAGCGGTTTTGTAGGCATCGCCTGAGAAAATCAGAAAATCAACTTGTTGAGCAATGGCATAATCAATGCAGTAGTTAAAAGCTTTTTCAAAATCAAGTAGACGGGTATGAATACCCGTCTTAGAATCGATTTTACCATAGTTCTCTACGCCAAAGTGAATGTCGGCGGTGTGAATAAAATTAATCATGAACCAGTGGCATCACTCAATGAAACATGTTTGCTATTGGTGCGCAAACGTGTGTTTGGTTGATTGACTTGGCGAGCTCGTGCAATTGCAACCTCTCCTTGCAAAACATTGTCAGTAATGACTGACCCGGCACCAGTTAAGGCTTGTGCGCCAATTATAACAGGTGCGATTAGAGCATTATTAGCTCCAATATATGCGCAGTCTTCAATAATAGTATTGGCTTTGTGATGGCCATTATGATCGCAAACTACAGTGCCAGCACCGACTGTAACTTCTTTGCCAACATGGCTGCTGCCAATATAGCTCAGACCTTTCAGCTCTGTTTCGGCACCGATGCGACTAGCTTTGATTTCAACAAAGTTGCCAATTTGGCTATTGATTTCAATGATGCTATTGGAATTAAGATTAGCAAATGGCCCAACGGAAGATCCTTTTTGGACGGTGCTATCTTTAATAATTGTGAAAGGTTTGATCGTTGTGTGTTCATCGATTGTGCTGTTTTCAATTATTGCAAATGGTTCAATCTTGCAATTTTGAGCTACATCGGTGTGGCCCAAGAGGTGTACGCCTTGACCAATGACAGTGCCGGCACCAATTGCAACATTAAGGTCAATACAATTAGTTTGAGCTAATTGAAATCTAACGCCATTTGTCATCCAATGATTAATGATCTCAGCCTGTTTGATTTGCTCTGCGATCCATAGTTCGCGCAAAGTATTAATACCGCGGACCTGGTCAATTGGTGCATCAACTATTTCGACTGTTAAGCCTTTTTGACTGGCAATGCTAATTAGATCAGTGATGTAAAATTCACCAGTGACAGAGCTAGTTTGAATTTCAGAAATGGTCTTGTTTAGGAAATTTTTACTAAAAATATAGATTCCGGCATTGATGCAGCAAGGCTCGTTTTGGGATTTGCCAGTCGCTTTAGTTTGGGCTTTGTAATCTTTGGCTTCAATGATCTTAACTAAATTGTTTTCGATAATTACGCGGCCATATGAATCTAAAGCTGGATCAAGATTGTGGGCTGCAATAAAGCTAGCGCTGGCACTGTTATCCAAATGTTGTGACCATAGCTTGTCAATTAATTCAGCCGATACCAATGGTACATCCGCATTCATAATTAAAATGTGATCTTTGTTCCAGGCCGCTTGACTGCACATTAAAGCATGAGCCGTGCCTTTTTGTTCAGCCTGCTCAATGAAGTTAATTTTATTTTTATGTTGTCTGGTAATAATTTGTTCAATTTCCGCTTTGCGATACCCAACAATTACACTAGTATTGATGTTTAACTTTTCTAACATTTTGGTTGGATAGAGAATCATTTCCTGGCCACAGATCAGCTCGGTTAGTTTAGAGCGGTTAGTTTTAAACCGACTGGATCTGCCGGCGGCCATGATGATTGCTTGCAATCGATTTTCCATACGCATCTCTCCCATTGTTAGGAATTTTGAGTTTATATTTACAACTTTTAAAATATATTTGAATCGTCTATTATAAAAGAAGTTCTTTCAAATAAAGGTTAGTTTAGCCTTAAAAAGGCGCTCTTGTAAACAAAGATTATGCACAAAGATTAGGATCCAAAAAAGATGATGAAGCCAAAGCAACTGCTATTTATTTTAATTAGTTGGTTTAGTTTAACTGTGCGAGCTGGAATTGATAATCGCTATTTTCCAGCTTTTCAGCAGCCCAACCAGCACGCGTAGGGTGATAGTTCAGTTTTAGCAGCCAACTGTTTTGTAATGACTGCTCATGACTGTAATGTTGATTTGAAAGATCGGGCTTTGCCAATTACAGATCTATTTGGTCGCTATGATATGATTAAGGCGGCACAAGCATTAGTTGCAATTGGCAAAGATAATCCGCTGCCAACCTCTTGGCAGTCACCCACAACCTTGGAGTGGGATACGCGTGGTAAGGTTCAGGGGCAGGGTATTTGGTTTGGCTTTGAACATATTTTTAAAGAGCAATGGTTAGTTGGTGCTAAAATTCCGTTTATGCATCTTAACTCACAGTTGGAGTTTTTGCAAAATGATCAATTGGTTCAAGATTTGCAACTAGGTGTAAATGGGAATGTGAGTTTGCATAAATATTTAAATGAGATTAATCAAGCTCTGGGAATTAGATCTTATCAATGGCAAAGAACTGGTTTTGGTGATTTAGATTTGTATGTTGGTTGGAGCTTGGTAGAAGACTACTTTAAAAAATTTAAACATTTTGATTTGGCTCTAAAAATTGGTGTACTTTGCCCTGTTAGTGATATGCTAGATTTAGATTACCCAACCGCGGTGCCGTTTGGTGGATATAATCATCGGGGTTTGTATTTGGAAGCAGATTGGAATTGTGAATTGAAAGATGATTGGCATGTTGGCTTGTGGGCAAATCTAACTGGTCGCCAGGCTAAAGTTCAGCAGCGGCGGATGCCTGTTGCCAAGGAGCTGCCACAATTTGGAGCGTTGGTTGGTGATGCTTGGGTTGAGCCAGGATTTACATTTGGAATCTCGCCATATGTTTGGTTGTCAGATTTGCAGGATGGACTTGGCGCTAAAGCTAGCTATACAATTATTACGCATGGGCAGGATTTTTGGCGAGATCGGCGAATAGATACACTTTTGACAGCACAGCTATCTAATGTGATCAAAAATTCAGAATGGGCATCAGAGTATTTAACAGTCGGATTGGTTTATGAGTTGCAACCGGTGATGAAATTGACTAGCAGTGTGCCATATTTGTATTTAAACTTAGACATTCCAGTTAAAATGTTTGTAGATACGGTGGGGGCGGCCAAGGCTTATCGCTTGGCGGGTGGATTTGAATTTAATTTTTGATATGTTTTAAAGATTCAGGGGACTTTTTGTGAATAATAATAAACGGGATTACTTGCGCTTTATTCCGGGCAAGCGTCTATTTAATTTTTTCTCTAATGATATGGCAATCGACTTGGGAACGGCTAACACTTTGGTTTATATGAATGACAAAGTGGTTTTGGATGAGCCTTCAGTGGTGGCAGTTAAAAGTGGCACTAATCAGGTTTTGGCAGCCGGACATGTTGCTAAAGAGATGCTTGGCAAGACACCGGAAAGTATTGTTGCTTGTCGTCCATTGCGGGATGGTGTCATTGCAAATTTTGAGTTAGCCGAGAGTATGTTGCGTTACTTCATTAAGGCAGCACACAATAATCGTAAATTCTTCCGGGGACCACGCATGGTGATCGGTGTGCCATCTGGTATTACGCAGGTCGAGTGTCGGGCGGTGCGTGATTCAGCTGAGCAAGCTGGTGCTCGTCCGGGCGAGGTTTTTACAATTACTGAGTCATTAGCAGCCGCAATTGGTGCTGGTTTGCCGGTACATGATCCATGCGCTAGTATGATTATTGATATTGGTGGCGGGACAACTGAAGTTGCTGTGATTTCGTTGAAAAACATTGTATTTTGCAAGTCGATTCGGGTGGGTGGTGATGAGATGGATCGCGCGATTGTTCAGTATGTAAAGCGCAAATATAATTTGTTGATTGGCGAAAGAACCGCTGAGCTAGTTAAGATTAGAATTGGTTCAGTGATGTTGGATGGCAAAACAGAAGTTATGCCAGTTAAGGGTCGTGATCAAATTACAGGTATTCCAAAGACCATTCAATTAAATAGTGCCGAAGTACATGAGTCACTTTTAGAAACGATCGCTTCGATTGTGGAGCTGGTTCGAGTGGCCCTAGAGAATACACCACCAGAGCTTGCGTCTGATTTAGTTGATAACGGGATTGTGATGGCGGGTGGTGGTTCACTACTGCGCGGTCTGGATCAGTTGATTTCCAAAGAAACTGGTTTGCCGGTTAGAATCGCTGAAGATCCATTATTATGTGTGGTCAAAGGTGCTGGCAAGGTTCTAAAAGAGCTGGATTTCTTTCATGAAGCTCTTATGAAATAATGGCAACTTTAGATCAAATTTTATTAAAGAAAAAGTTTGGGCAACATTTCTTGACGCAGAAGTGGGTGGTAGAGTCAGCTTGTAGTCATGTTAAACTAGACGCAAATTCATCAGTGTTGGAAATCGGTGGTGGGGCTGGTTTCCTAACTGAGGAGATTTTGCGCCATAATCCTGCGCGTCTTTGGGTTTTTGAAATTGATCCGGACTGGGCCAGTTATTTGCAAAATAAATTTGCAGCTCAGATTGCAACTGGCCAACTGCAAATTATTAATCAGGATTTTTTGCAAGCTAGCATGACTGTTTTAGCCGAGCATCAGCCGTGGACGATTTTAGCCAATTTGCCTTATAATGTTACCTTTCCAATTTTGAATCGCTTTTTACAGTACAGGTCCTACTTTCAAGAAGGGGTAGTGATGGTGCAGGAAGAGGTGGCTCATAAAATTTTAAAAAAATCTGGTCGGGGTTATGGTGTAGTATCGCTGCTTTTTCAGCGTTATTTTGATTGGCAATTATTAGAGCAGGTACCGCCGACCGCATTTAATCCGCCGCCGAAAATCTATTCTCGTTTATTACATTTGCGGCCGATTTCAGTTGTGCCTGAGATTTTGCAAGAAGATAAATTTTGGAAGTTCTTGCGTTTGTGCTTTAATTCACCACGTCGAACCCTAAAGAACAATCTGATGCAGACGCACTATGATTACTCTCAGGTGCCTGCCGAAACTTTAGCTTTACGGTCTCAGCAAATGGATCTAGCGCAGTTCATCGAGTTGTGGTTGGTACTTAATCGGGCACTCTAAGGTCTTGTCACAATGTGTCAAAAATTGCCTTTGGCGTGTGGCAAAGCGGACAGCATTATTTACAATGCGATGGACATAGGCGTTAGTGTGGGCATGAGCGCGGCGATTCCAGGCGATTTGACGTAGCTCTTGGAACTGCTTGCGTTTCAAAAATGGGGCTTTGACTACTTCCTTTAGCTTGTGCTTTTTCCAGTACCGGTCTGTAAATGTGATGCGAGCTTTGTGTGGATTGATGTTCGCGACAAGGTTAGTTCCCAATTGGGGATGATCCTTAATGCTTTGAATAATATACGGCACAATTGCAACAACTGGGAGGGGATAGATTGGTAGGCGAGGATCATAACCGGTCGGGGTCCAGCCAAAGGTCCACATTTCAATATGACTAGGATCAAAGCGACTAGTGCTATATTTTTTGTTAGGGATTTCAGGTGTGAGCTTGACTGTCTTTTTGCTTAATCTAATTTCGACCTGTGTCAACTTGTCTGGGATTTCAAAGCATTTGCGTGGATGAAATCTGCGATGGCTAGTGCCATGCTGTGTAGAAACAAAATCTAACTTTTGTGGAATATCACCATTAGAGTAGAAGTGATAAATTGATTTGAACATGGGGTGACGGACCAAGGCATCATTTTCATATTGGACTGGCGTCCCTAGCATAACTAATTGATTAATATTAATGGAGCAGTTATTATCCCAATTTTCAAAGTTGGCTAGTTGCAAGGCAACATTGCCACCATGGCTAAAGCTATAGATATTAATGATGGGGTTTAAGCCGCGCTTATTTAGATGCTTGATCAGGCGACCAAGTTTAGCATGTAGAAAAAAGGCTGCTTTTTGGCGGCTGGCGTAGCTCAGTAGGCCAGACCAGCCAAATGTATAGTTGTAAGTTTTGATTTTCGGTAGATCCATCATTTCATTTAGTTTTCTAAAGACAGCTACAATTGCGCGTGAGCCATTATTGTTTTGATCAGACTTCATTTGAATTGGCACTAATCCAATTGCTTGCATGGCTTGAACGCGGGACATTGGGCAATGTCTGCGAATATAATCATTGGCATATTTGTAACGGGAATGTTTGATTTTCTGCTTGGCAATTTTAATTGCATCACTGAGGTCTATAACTGGTTTTAGAATTCCATGAATAAAGATATTTACGACTACATCTTGGCGAGGCAAGCTGTTTTCAGCTGAATTCGTAATGATTGGATTTAAGCTGATAGTGCTGACTAGTGCAGCTAAAATTACTTTTTTCATTGTTACAGCACCTTGCTTATAGGTTTAATAAATTCACTAGTTATAGTTTGAATCATAGAGATAATTTGTTTTTGATAGCAAGAGTGTGATTGCAAAATCAAAATTGTTGACTTTGGGTTGATGTCATAGTTAGCTTGGAACAAAAGTTAGAGACTTTCTTGTTTTTTATCAAAGGAGTTGTAATGCGTAAATATGGTGTACTGTCACTAATGTTATTTGCCGTGGCGCCGGCTGCAGCTAATAATGCAGTGAGCAAAACTTACTTTAGTCAACATAATTGGTTTGGCGCAGCTTCTCCAGAACGTCTGGCGATGGCGCGCAATCGAATTAATCGCAAAGATGAAGGCAAGGGTGTAGCATTTGAAATGGCGGTTTTTGGTAGTCGAACTACCGAAGAGCAGGATCTGCGGGACTACTTTTTGCCAGTCGCTGGCAAAACGAAATTAGTTGCAGCAGAAGATGGTGCAGAAGCATATATTTCAGGCACAGATGCGTATGTAGCTGGAACGCTAGGCCAGACTGCTGGTTCAAATGATATTATGGCGAACTACTTTAATGTTCAAACTGCAACAAGCGGAGTTTTACCGGTGCAGGCTGGTGTGTTTCAAAGTGAACTAACTTTTGCACCGAAGCAAACTGTGATTGGGGTTGGTTTGCAATGGCAACAGCGTCTACCAAAAAAATGGTGGATGCAGGTCTCAGCGCCAATTACTAAGGTTAAAAATGATTTAGGTATGACTGAAGAAGTAATTAATGCCGGATCTGGAGCTGTGCCAGATTCAGCTGTTGCAAATATGACAGATGCTTTTAAACAAGCGGCTATGTTGTATGGCAAAATCGATGGTGCACAATCCAAATGGGGCGTCGCTGACGTAGAAGTTCTAGTTGGTAAGCACTGGCTAGACGAGGATTATGCTAAAGCCTGTGGTTATTTTGGGATAGTGATTCCAACTGGTAACAAGCCTAAAGCTGAATATCTATGGGAAGCCGTAGTTGGTAACAATAAACACTTTGGTGTAATGTTAGGCTCAAATACGCGGTTAGTTTGGAAAGAAGGCGATGATTATGTGTTAGCAATTCATTGTGATGCTAATGCGCGCTATCTATTTGAAAATACTCAAACCAGAATGTTGGACTTGAAAAACAAGCCGTGGGGTCGCTACCTATCTTTGGTAAAGGAAGCTGATGCGGATAGTTCTGATCGTACCAATTTAGAATTTGGTGTGAATATTTTAACTCAAGCTGTCAAAGTTGCACCACATGGGGCCTTTACAGGCAACACTGCTTTGAATTTCCGCAAAGACAATGGCTTTGAGGCGGAAGCTGGTTTTAACTTGCACGTGCGTGAAGCTGAAGAAGTAAAGTTGAAAAATGCCTTTACTAACGCAGATGTGTATGGAATTGTAGCGGCACAACAATTTGGAGCAGGTAATTCTACTACATGTACTTTTGCAACGATTAGCCGAGCCAATTTGAATGAGGGTGGTGATCAAAACAGTTCAGCATCAAGAATATTTATTCCTTTAGTGGAAGCTGATTTAGATCTAAATTCAGCGGCGCATCCAGCCGTTTATGAAACAGCGGTATATGCTACAATGGGTATGAATTGGGATAAGAACAAAATTCCATCTTTCGTAAATGTGGGTGGTTCATTTACCTTTAATGAAAATAATGCCGCAGCACAACGTTGGGCGATTTGGGGTAAGGCTGGAATTTCCTTCTAAAATATATAACTATTTGATACTCGTTGGGCCCTGGGTAACTCCGGGGCCTTCGTTTTAAGCGTGAATTCGAGGACGCCCATTTTTGCGTCTTTGCGAACTTTCGAAGCTTTAGCGAAGTAGGCGTGTCAATTCACTTTCTTGAAGTTTTTCTAAAACACTGTCAATTTTATTGACTATTTGAAACACCCTGGTTTATTGTTGTAATTAGAAAGTGCTATTTGGTTAGATGGGGGGGGATGGTTAAGCTATTTAGAATAATCAGTCTTTGGACAGTGATAATGGTACAGTCAGCTCAAGCGATTAATTACCAAACTATTATTGGATCTGGTGCAGCTGATTCTGCAGCCAATTTTTATAGTATGGTCAGTAATTATGTTACATTATCGCAAGCAGAATTTGCCGATATCTATGTTCCACAATATTCAGCCATTGATGAGGCAGCACTTGTTGGTAGTTTAATGGTTCAGTATTCTAATGATATTACTGCAGGGTCATATATTCAAGCCCAAACCGATTTGGTACAATTGGCCGCGGCTTTATTTGCTAATACTGGGTTTCGAGAAATTCAGGTCACGGTGCCGACCTGGGATAGTCCTTTGGTTGTCGGCCAAAAATTTTATTTAAATAGTGGTGGAAACTTTGATCAAAACGTATTGAGTTCTGTAGTGGCACAGTTTTCAAAATTGCATCAAGTGATGGCGGCATCGAGTTCATCATCAGGATCAAATAGTAACCCGCCTAGTAATTTAGATGCTTTATCGGATAAAGCTCAAAATTATATTAATGATCTTGTTATTGCAGCAGCTGGTTCTGTATTTACAGCACTACTTGCTTTTATAGGTAAATGTATAATTGGAACATGCCCAGCGGTTTCATCAATGATGACGGGTCTAACTAAAGATGTGTATGAGTTCATTGTAGGTTTAAACTGGAGTGATATTCAGTCTGCTGTGAGATCAATTTCCTCTAGCTTTAGGAATGGATCTAAGCTGATTCGACAATCAATGTCTAAAATATTAAATATCGATCAACCAGCTGATTTGGAGGCTATTTTTTTGAGTAATATTTCTGATGAGTTATTACCTGATTTTGTAGCACAATCGGTTGCCATTATGCAGTCAGTACAAGCTTTGAATCCAGGTGCAACTGCAGAGAATATAGGGAGTCTCTTGGGCGTTATGTACAATAATGGCACATATACTACGATTTTAGAAGATGATGATGATTTGGCTGGTATTGTTCAAGATATCTCTCAGGGGCTGTCGTCAGCAGGGACTCAAGTTCCGCCACCCATGGGTAATATGTCAGGTGGCTCAACTGTAGTTCTTACACCAGCCCAATTAAGTGAAGTTGATGCTGCAAGCAACCAAAATGATATGTTGCAGGCAATTGCTGAAAAACGGTGGACTGAAGCAGAATTCAATACTAATATGATTGATCCGCTCACGCAAGAGCTCGAAGATATACGTAATGCAATCGCAAGGACTGAGAATATTGGTACAGATGAGGCAAAAGCAGACCTAGAGATTCTTAATCAGCGGGCTTTGAGTGTAGATGGTCAGTTGAAAGATGCGCAAGGAATTGTTGCTGATATGCCAGATGTATTTATACCGGGGTGAAGATTTTTCATGGATGGCAGCTTGAAGAGGCTATAGCTAATTGTAGTAAGCTCTGCACAAATCAGCACTGCTGGTTTGCCGTAGCCTTGGCAGAGGTTGGGTCATTGCGAGGAGTGAAGCGATGCGGTAATCTGCTTGCTTATACTAAACAATTAAACAAGAAGATTGCCACACCCCTATCGGGGTTCGCAATGACGCAGTGTGCGCTACTAAGTGAGCTTGGCTATATTATGTTCAAAGAGGGGGTTTTGTGAAATATTTGATTAATCAGGTTGCGCGTATCTTGGTCTTTATAGTTGCATTTACACCATGGCTTGGTTTTAGATTATCTTTGGCTGCGATAGCTCAAGTTTCAAATCAGCAGGTAGCTGAAGTAATTGATGCTAATGATGTACAAATTGTTTTTAGTAAATCGGGTATGCCAACTGCAATGGTAAATCAGTATAGTGCAATATATGTCAAAACAGTTCAGTCACAGCGCTTTGCGCCTAATATTGTGCAACTTCTTTTAGCAACATTTAATAAATATCAGCGGGACTATCAGGGTTTAGGGGGTACTCCAACTGTAGATGCGATTGCAACTGTGATGGCAGATGCTACAATTTTGATGGCCGTAATATTTCGATATGTGGGAATCCCTGGTCTAGATGGGGCGGCTAAGAAGTTAATTGATCCAGTGACTAGTCAAAGTTTAGTAGCTAATAGTTTGTTAGCGGGTGAGACTTTAGATGATTATGTCGTAGATCTATTTGTGGAAATTTTTAAGGTTTTATACCAAAAATATCAGTTGGCAGGTTCTAGCTCAACTAATGGGGGTTCGAGTGCTGGTGGTTCTGGTTCAGGCACAAGCACTGGGGGTTCAAATTCTTCAAGTGGGACTGGTGCTGGAGCAGGTTCAACTGCTACTAAATCTGGGACTACTACTAATACTGGAGCAGGTCAGACCGGAGCTACTTCTGGTAGTGGCACTGGCACTGGAGCTGGTCAGACCGGAACCTCATCTAGTGGTAGTACTGGCACAGGAACAAGTTCTAATGAGACAGCCCATTCAGGCTTTGGGGCATTCATTACATTTTATTGTGGATTGGTTGGATCTGTAGTGGTCGTGGCTATTTTATTTTCATTATCGCGTAATAATGGTGCAGGTTGGGCAGCAATCGCAAATTTTTTTGATTCTAATAATGCAAAGCTGATGAAGCTTATTGACACCTTTAATCAGAAGTATAGTGAGCTTACAGAGGTAGAGTTTATGCAAATGGCAGCTGCAGATCGAGCTGCATTTGACCAACAAGTAGCAACTGTTCTTAATGCTGCAGCAGGAGATACATCTAATACTAGCGCTTCAATAGGGGAACAAGTTGTAGATGCTGTGAATGGTGCTCAAACAGGCGCGATCTCCCAGGTCGGATCTAATTCTGTTAATTTAGATAACGCAACTGTGTATGAATACTTAGATACATTAGATTCAGCTTCAATTGAAGAAATTCAAGCTAATTGGAGTAGTATAGCTTCTCAAATGGAGAAAGTTAGTGTTACAGCTCCATCGGACGAGGGATTTGAATTGATGAGTACGGTGGTATTGGCGAGTAAAGAGACAACATTGACAGGTCAGCTGCAGGTTTTTCAAGATGCAATCAGTAAGTATGGTCTGACCGTTGAGAGCTTTAAAGGCTATAGTGAGACTATTGGAGCATCTGTCCAAAACAGTGATCAAGCATTATTAAATGCAGTACTTAGTCCAGAAAATGGGATGGTTTTTCAAGTGTTGGATCAAGCTGGTAAGCCGTTATTATTAGGTAGTGCGGGGGTAAATGTTGATGGCGTCAGTACAGTTTACAAAGCTCCGTCTATCGATACACCAGGCAGCATGGATGGCCCTGGCGTTGTCGATCCGGTGGCTGAGTTTAACAAATTATTTGCTGGATTTCCTGCAGATGCTGGGGCAGACGGCTTGGTTAATGCTGCAAAAATAGCGGGTGTGTCTCAGGAGCAGCTGATTAATATAGTGAGTAATAGTCGAGATTTTACTAGTGTGCTTGGTTCAAATGTCGAAAGAGCCGCTGTTGGATCAATATTAAAAAGCACCGATGGCTTTGATAAGTTAAGTCCAACGGAACTAAATCCTGATATTGCTATCACATTATATGCAAATAATTTGTCTGTTATTGATAATGCTGAAAGTGCAGCTAGTGGGACTATTGATGATCTGGTTAATATTCGTGATGCTGTTAACTTTGGTGCTGTTTTAGATACAGATCAGATTCTTTATTTAGAAGTGCTATATAGTAATTTAATACAAGATTCTACTTTGGCGTCTACACTTAAGGAGTTTGAACCTTTTATAAGTGGTTTGGAAGTGGCTTAGTTTAATTGAAGTAATAAGGGGACTTTGAAAAGTACTTGCCCACACCGCACAACTTACAAGCATAATTTATTGTGTAAAGAGGTCTTTAGTAACAAGTTGCAAGATTAATATTGCAAATAGAATTTTGTCTATGGTAGATTGTAAAATGAAAGAGAAATCTAACTTATTTTAAACCAATGGAGACTGTAATGAAGACAGATTTGTTAATAAAGCGAGTAGCTCGACTACTTGTATTCACAATGGCAATTATGCCAATTAGTGATCTAAGGGCGGCTGCGGCTGATCCTAAGTTTACAAATGTGCAAGCGGGTGAAATAGCTAATTCTAATGACTTTTCAATATTTATGAGTGATGTTGGGATCCCTAGTATGTTGGCTACAAGCTTGACGTTAAATTATTTGAATGGTATTACAATGGCTCGTAACGCTTCCAACTTAATTACTGCTTTACTGGGGATGGTTACTAACTACAAAAATGCCTATAATGCTATGGTAAGTGGGAAGACTAAGGCAAATGTTCAAACAACAATGCATCTTGCAGCTATGCTTATGGGGGGATTGCTTTATTCCTATGGTATTAGAGGTGTGATTCCAGCAGCGTCAACTTGGATAGAGCCAGTCACAGGTGAATATTTTGCAGATCAAACATTACCAGCGGGTGAAGATGCCGATGATTATCTAGTTACACTTTTTGGTGATCTGTTTACGATTTTGTACAACAATTATAATGCTTATGGTACAACAACAGGCGGCACAACAGGTGGCACAACAGGTGGTACAACAGGCGGCACAACAGGTGGCACAACAGGTGGTACAACAACAGGCGGCACAACAGGCGTGACGTTGTCTGAGGCTCAACAAGCAGCATTAAATAATCACAATGCTGACATTACTGCTTTAGGTACCGCCGTAACTGCCGCACAGAATGCTATGTCATCTGCTGGAACTACACAAGTTGGCAATGTGACAGGGGCAGCTAGCCAATCTGCTGCAAGTACTGCATATACAGCAGGCTTGACTGCGTTGCAAGATGTATTTATTGCTGCAATGGATGGATGTACGTATGCTTCTGACGGTAGTACTGTTGTTTCAGCCTCAGGAACTGTGGGTACGGTTTGTAATCCGCTTTTACAAGTGCAAGCTGACCTGACTGCATTGGCATCTATTGCGCCAACTGATCCTAATTATTCGGCTGCTCAAACTGCAATTAGTAACCTACGAAATGAAATTGCTGCAGCATTGAGTCCGGCTAATAAAGGCTTTCCAATTGCAGGTAATCTGTTGATTCCTAATTATTTGACTCAAAAAAATGTTGGGTCATACGCAACAACTAATCCTAAGAGTGGTAATGGTGCATTGGGCGCTGCGTTAATCGCCTTGCAAACTGCCTATACTAATTACACTGTGCCTAGTAACAACAATTCTGGTGGCAGCGTCTCATCTAGCGTAGGCGATATCCTTGGGGGTGTGTTTGGAGGCGTTGCAGGTTTAGCGCTTGTATTTGTTATAGGTTGGTATTCTTTTTATAGAATACAACTACAGATGAGCCATGCCGATGCCCTTTCTGCAATGAAGTCCGATATAACGAATATTGGTTTAAAAGATGCTAATTCTGTTGCGTATACTCCTGCAGAGTTTGAAGAAGCAATGAAAACTAGTATTCAAACCAGTCATGGGGAATCTCCTTTTTCAGAGTCTACTGATGCAGCATTTGAAGACGTGTTAAAAGGTGGTGATAACGTTACCGCTATTCAAACATGGATTGCTAATGTAGGGATGACTCAGGGTAATTTTGAGGATGTAATTCAAAGTGGTGGATTTGATGATCTTTTAAGCAGTATTGATGAAACGCTGGGCTCTATCGTCTTAATGATAAGTAATCCTGCAAACAAATTTAAATTTGCAGAAACCAGCGGAGTACAATTTGATCCCTCAACTGGCGGCGTACCATATAACTCGCCTACTACATTGCCTTCAGCGAAATTTGTAGAAGTTCAAGATTTAATTGCTAGTCAAGGGTTGACCCAGGATGAAATTGAAAATATGATTCAGAGCGGGATTATTAATCCCTCACTTGAGAATCAAGGA
>JAHFBM010000067.1 GCA_023250055.1 bacterium
TTGCGGCACATCCGGACAACATAGTAATAAATCCGCTCCCGCCAATAAAGCCTGCAAAGCAACCTCACTTGGCTCACCAAACTGCGCCACACCCGCCATATCTAAGGCATCGGTCACTACCAGTCCATCAAAGCCCATCTCTTGCTTGAGCAAATTAGTAGTAATATTTTTTGACAGTGATGCCGGCAGATGTGCTTGAGGCTCGAGCACCGGCACTTCTAAATGACCTATCATGACAGTTTTAACTCCCGCTTGAATCATTTTCTGAAAAGGGTATAACTCTATTTCACGTAAACGCTGAAATGTATGTTGCAAACAGGGCAACCCAAAGTGCGAGTCAACATCGGTATCACCATGACCCGGAAAGTGTTTTGCGCAGGCCGCCACACCAGCGGCTTGTAACCCCTGCATAAATAAAATACTCTTCTGGGCTACTAGCTTGGGGTTCGAGCCAAACGAACGACTTCCAATTATCACATTATTAAGATTATTATTCACATCGACAACCGGTGCTAAATTTAAATGCACACCCAAAATCTGGCACTGCCGGCCAATTTCATAACCCATTTGATAAATCAAATCGTCATGCTCTGGTGATAGTTTTCCCAGAACTTGATTGCGGGGAAAACTTAATCCATCGCGCAAGCGCATCGTCAGGCCCCATTCTAAATCTTGAGCTATTAGAAGCGGCATGTTACTAATTTGCTGGAATTCGCGTGTAACATCAAACTGCTTTTCACAAGTCGACTTACCCAAAAAAATTACACCGCCAACTTGATATTTCATAATTAAATTTTTCAGATACTCGCAATCCGCCCGATACCCTTGCTTCAGAAGATGCTGCTGGTGTTCGTCATGATCTATCACGGCAGTCACTACAAACAGTTGCGCAATTCTTTGATCAAGTGTTAATTTTTGCAAATCAATTTCAAGCCCAGAGCTAGTAACTACTTGAAGTAATAATAAATTTAAAATTAAAACCCGCCACACTACCATAGCCTACTTCTCCGCTTCAAAAAGTTTATAGTCATGGTAAGTACTGACCCGATTCACCCACCCTTTTAAAAATCTAATTCGATCGTAATCAGTTCCAGCATGTTCAATTAATCGCACTAGAACCTTCACAGCTGAAATTGCAAAGGCCTGCTGGACAGTGGCCTTGGTTAACCCACTAGGCATCTCTGACAGAACCTGCGCCAATCCCCACCGATAGCCACCGCGCTCTTCTTGTGGATTTAGACCATCCCCTTTAAAATTTAAATAATCAATCATGGTATACAAACCAAGTGGCGTAGCTACTAATAAATTAAAATTATCTATTACCCGTGCTTGTTGGTCAGCCGAAACTTGCGCAATAATCAATGGCCAACGTTGCTCCAACCGCTCAATCATAAACTGGGTTTGCAGTTCAATATTAGAGGCTAAGAGTGTTCGCAGATCAGTTAGTCGAGCTGTGTCATTTTGAAACTCTTCCCGATTTGCCCATGGCGCTCGCCCATCTTGAGCTTGATCTAACCAATCTGGCAGCGCTACCCGATGGCGCTTAAAATATCGACACAGTTCTGGAAACTGCTCAGTTGATTTCTGCTCAGCCTGCTCTGGAAACCAAATATTATGCCCAATCCCAAGCGATGGATGTGATTCATGCTCATTCCAAAACGTCAGCAGCTCTTTTTGCATCCCAGCTTCATTTTTCCAAATTAGTTGGCCAATTTTTCTAGCATCGCTTAGACTAATTTCTGGAATCTGAGCTTGAGAATCTAAACTAACTAACATTAATACCAAAAGTATAGTTTGCTTAACCATTTGTCTCACTCCAAAAGTTACTTCAAGAGCCTTTCTAAGCATTCTAGACTTATCTGCGACTGCAGTTCAACAAAGTAATGCAATTGCCACGTTTGGGTTTTTTTAGATTGTGCACTATCTGCTATATCTTGATAAACTCGAGTTGCCCGCAGCCTGCCAAGACCATCTTTAGGCAATACACCCGGCTTAAGCAAAACATCTTTGGGAAAAATAAATTGACCTAAATCGGCACCTGAATGAATGATTTTGGCACAACGAAACATAATTCGCCAATTGCAGTTCTTCAGTCATCGCTTCAAATCACGATAGAAATTTTCATGCGAACCCAAAGACAACAAGACCAACTGCTGATCATTTTCCTGCCATTCATATGCCAATAAGATTAACTGATTAATCATGTTGAATTTATGAACCCTGATACCAATCAAATCACCTTTTTTTAGGCTGCCTAAATCAGGCTTAGATCCCAACTCCCTAATAGCTAAATCTAAATCTTTTTTCTGATTAGCATGCAACTTCTTAATTTGCTTAGCAAAAGTAGGCGTGATTAATATTTTCATACCTAGTTTGCATCAAATTTATAGGCTTCTAACTTGCCAGCCAGCATCTCCTGCTCAGCTATTAAAATGTCTTTAATGAATTCATAGGTTAAACCAGGATTTTCTTCAGCCAACCGCCCAATTTTAGCCCAATGCTCAATTTGACCTGCCAAAGACCGGTTAAGAGCCTTAGACATCACTTTTGCTTCAGAAATAATATCATTTGATAATTTTACAGTAGCCATAACACTTTACCCTTAAAAAACCTTTAGACGCACATACTATCACTATACATCTTTTAGATTCAAAATACAACCTTTTGGCATTCTCGCAATTACATACTGGTTCGTAAGAAGTTCCTCGTCTCAAAATATTTATGCAGTGCTGGATTAAGCTGCTTATAATCTATTTGCGAAGTTAGTTGCGAAAAATCCAAACCGCAAAATGTATTCCAAAACAACAAGGTCTGGCCAGCAAACTCACCTGATTGAGCGTCCTGTATCACGGCCGCAGCGGCTTTGGCTGAATAAGTTCCCTCTAAGCTAATCCCAGTCATCTTCTGAACTAGGCTTGCAGCAGCACTAGTTTCAGATAGCCACAGACCATACCGCTCTCCTTCAAATTTTTGATTTAATGCTAATTGATCAACTGGAAAACTTAGTAAGGGAATGGTGGAAGAATAGTTATGTAGCAACTGATTGGTTTCATGAAACAGCCTCTGGATTCGCTCAATATTTTTACCCAATCGACCTTCTGGCTCAACTGCTACAGCAACCAACTTAGATTTTATTTGCGCAAGCTGCAAACCAAGCAGTAGTCCGGCTGTCGTACCAGCACTACCAACTGGCACATAGATTCGATCTGGCATTGGCAATAACCCTTGTGCAACCTGCTCTTTTAATTCAAATGCGGCGCTCACAAACCCAATTGCACCCAAAGCATTGGAGCCACCGGTTGGAATAAAGTAGGCTGCTGGATCAGACTGTTGTTCCTGCTCTAATGCCGCACGTCGCTGCTCACTACTATTAAATAGCCGCATCTCAGCTTGAAAGTAATAATCTAAAAGCATATTTTGCTGCACTACTAATGAATTAGGTTGATTCGTTAACATAAGCAAGCAGGGCAATCTCAACTTGTTAGCATAACATGCCGTTGCTAGGCCATGATTGGTACCAGCAGCTCCAAAGGTAATCACCTTGCTGGCTTTGCACTGCAAGGCTTCTGCCAATAAAAATTCAAGCTTACGAACCTTATTACCACCATATAAATTTTCAAAGCCAGCAAGATCATCTCGCTTAATAAAAATTGATAACTGATCATAATGCTGCACTGGGGTTGGCAAATTTGCAAGCTGCACATAAGGCACAGTAGTTTTTAGTTCTGCAAAGACATCAAATAGCGGTAAGGCATCAACCCGAAAGGTTAGCAGTAGAGTAAAATAACAAATTATACGCCGCATAAGCACCCCTTATAAGCATTTATTTAAAATATTGACTTAAATATATCCAAGATGGAAACTTCTGTATAATAGAATAATTTTTTTAAGAAAGCTTCAAATGCAAGCAATAGAATTCATTACCAAAGAGATAAAGTATTTCTAGACACTAATACACTAATTTATGCACACTCTGCCAATGAGCCAGCCAAGAAACAAATTATTTTGTTCCATCATAATTTTATTAAGTTGACTACTGGATCAGTACTGGCTGCAATGTCAACAAAGCTCTCAGCTCCCATCAAGCAATAATGTGCCATTTCAGCAGAATTACTAAATCCATAAGACTCTCTGGATAGCCAATTCAAATAATCCGATTCTTCCACTTTAAAAAATACCCACTTAGTATAAAAAACATCCCCATACTTTAAGCCTAGCTGATATATCAGGTTTAACCTAAAACTCTCATTGGTAACTCGATAAGCCCAAGCCGAATCAAATATTACATCAACACCTAATGATGCATCGAGATTAGATATTAGCCGAATTTTAAGCTCATTAATACTATCAATGATCCCATCTACATAGTAACCATGTTCAAGGCCTTCAACCGGCTCCCACCTTGACCA
>JAHFBM010000019.1 GCA_023250055.1 bacterium
CACGGTGGGGACTAACGGTAAATGATGGGGTCTTTTCGCTATGAAAAGGGCATAATCCACGCCAATATTCACCAGCTCGTCGTAAAGTTGTGTACTCTCCAATGAGATCTAAGATGCGAACGTGGGATTTTACAAATTCAAAAACATTCATTTTGATCTGCGCCAGAACATAAACCCGCTAGAAACCAGTATGATTCCTAAAGAAATCCACTGATGGATAGAAAGAAAGTGTAGGGCTGAACTATCAAAATATTCATGATCGGCTCGCCAGAAATCAACTATGAAACGCTCACTTGATGATAATATTAAATATAAGCTAATTAATTGCCCAGGTTTGGGATAGCGTTTGCGTAAAATCAAATACATTAATCCAAAAATAGTGAAAAATATCAGAGCGCTATATAGCTGAGTGGGATGAATAGTTTGAAATTTATAAGGTAAATGGATATCGGGATGGGTATAAGTTATGCCCCATGGCAAGTTAGTTGGCAGGCCATAACAGCAACCAGCTAAGAAGCAACCAATTCTACCAAAAGCTTGTAGTAGTGGGGCATAAACGGCTGCTAAATCTAATAATGGAAGTATTGGGACTCTAATGTATCTTAGATATAGCGGTGTAATTAAAGTAATCGCTAAGACAGCCCCTAAAACTGATAACCCACCTTCCCAAATCTCAATGGTTTCTCTAATTGGCATGGGCCAGTTGCCAAATACCCATAGTAAGCGCCCCCCAAAGACTCCGATTAGAATGCTTAGTACAATTGTATTTTGAAGTTGATCAGATGAAATTAGTTTGGCGCATCGTGAGTCGCTAAGCATGAAAGCTGTAAAGATCATGATGCCAATTGCAATTGCAATTCCATAACTATTTGCATAGATTGGGCCATAAATGTGAAACAAATATGGGATCATAGATTGCGACACTTAAAAATTAATAATGAAATCGCAGCTGGTGTCATGCCAGGAATTAACATAGCCTGGGCAACTGTTGCAGGTTTATGCAAAGCTAGCTTCTCCTGCAATTCTTTGGATAGTCCAGGTAAATTTACTAGATTTAAATCACTGGGGATTTCTAGGGCTCGGTATTTAATTGATTTTTCAACTTCTTTTTGTTCGCGTTTTAGATATTCTTCATACTTAACTTCAGCATAAATAATTTGCAGTGCTCGTACCGAAATTAAGCTTAAATCAATCTCGAGTTCCCTTGCTAATGGCCAAACATAGCCTTTAACAATTTCTAAATTATCTAACTGTTGGCCAAACAAATTTAAAAGATGACCATTTACAACTCGTCCCTTTAGAGCTGTTAAAATCTTGGAAACTAGTTGATTTTCGCATTCAATCTGTTGATACAGTTCATTTGAAATCATACCAAGTGCATGTGCCTTAGGAGATAGGCGCATAAAGACATTGTCTTGGCGAAGCATAATGCGCCTTTCGGCCCGAGAAGTGAACATGCGATAGGGCTCTTTAACACCTAGTGTCACCAGATCATCGATCATTAGGCCGATATAACTTTCTTCGCGGTCTAGAATAAAAGCTGGTTTATTGGCAGCTTTTAAATGGGCGTTTATGCCTGCAATAATTCCTTGTCCTGCAGCTTCTTCATAACCAGTTGTGCCATTAATTTGACCGGCTAAGAATAGTCCCGGTACAATTTTGGCTTCCAGTGAATGCTTGAGCTGATTTGGTTCTACATAATCATATTCTACAGCATATCCAGCTTTGGTAATTATTGCATTTTCAAAGCCGACCAGGCTGCGGATAAACTTTTCTTGGACATGCAATGGCATCGCCGTTGATAGGCCACTTGGATAGACTTCTTCGTAACTAGCATCCTCTGGTTCAACAAAGACATGATGGCTGTCTTTATGGGCAAAGCGCTTGATCTTATCCTCAATTGATGGACAATAGCGCGGTGGTTTGCCTTGAATTCCACCCGTATAAATTGGAGATTCAATCGCATGATCTAAAATAATCTGATGTGTCTTGGCATTGGTATGAGCAATGTAACATGGCAAAGTCTGTTGGACTGCAACTGGTGCAAACTCATATAAATACTCTAAATGATGGGTGTCTTGTGGTTCTAATTTGCTAAAATCAACACTGCTGCGTAAAATTCTAGGCGGGGTCCCTGTTTTTAAACGTCCCAGTTCCAGCCCGAGCTCTTTAAGTGAATCAGATAGAGTTGTGACAGCTTCTTCATCTCGCCGACCGGCTGTGTGACTAGTGTGTCCGACATGCACCAGGCCATTAAGAAATGTGCCAGTTGTCAGTACAATTGCTTGGCATTCTAAGATTTTGCCATTCGCTAAAATCACACCAGCAATTTGCTTGTTTATTATTAATAACTGGGCAACCTTGCCAGAGATTAAAGTTAGATTAGGCGTAGTTGCCAATCGATCATGACTTAGTTTACTGTAGGCAGTTTTATCAATTTGTAACCTGAGCCCCTGTACTGCCGGACCCTTGCTAGTGTTTAGCATGCGGGCCTGTAGATATGTCTTAGTGCATAATTCTGGCATTAAGCCGCCTAAGGCACTTATTTCATAAACAATATGACCTTTGCCAACACCACCAATTGATGGATTACAAGGCATTAAGCTGATTTTATTTAAATCCAGGGATATTAAGGCGGTTTTAGAGCCTAATTTAGCAGCCGCGTAGGCTGCTTCGGCCCCCGCATGTCCGCCACCAACTACAATTACATCAAATTTATTTTGCATTTCTGACCTCAAGGATCATTATAGCAAATTTATTTAGGATCGGAAACCTCCATTTCCCCCTTAAATATTACTGATGCGACGTTGTAGAATTAGTGCTAAATCAATCATGCCGAGGTTGTATCGACTGGTGGTTTGGTTGATTTGGGTTTCGAAATTAGGATTTTGTCTTAAGATATGATCCCAAATAGGGGCCATTTTTTTATAAATATCTTGAATCTCTTGGATTAGTTCATCAAATTTGGTAGTTATGTTTCTAAGGCTTCGCCGCTTAATAACTAGTTTGTATCGCGCTAATTCTAATTTGACAGTTTCATAATCACTGGAACTAAGCTCAGTTAAAATTAGATCGTGGTAATCTGTTAAATAAGTAAGTGCCAAGTTAATCGTATCTAACAGAATAGCATTACAATTTTTGTGCTCCTTGCGTAGCGATATAATTGTATGGCATTTGCGTTTATCTTGGATTAGCTCTAGTACGTTTTGTTTCAATTGATCGGGAATTTTTAGATCGGTATTGTTTAAAATAATTGTAACAGTATCACATAGAACTGCAAAAGACAGATCGGGATTCTGCTTGATTTGTAAGAATCTTTGAAGTAGTTCTTCTAGCGCTAGTACAAGATCAAGCGGCTCAATTTCTTTTAAAGCGGCTAATTTATCTGTTTCTGGTGTAATGGTCTTGCCAGAGGTATATTCATAAGCGCTAAACAATTGATCTAGTGGTTGTTGTAAGTTGCAGGCTGCAGATGTAATTAAGTTATTTGCTGTTAATAGAATAAAGGTCACGATCGAAACATTCGATTTAAACATATTAATCCTTTCAAAATGGATTTTTATTTGCGAAATTTAGATAATTTCAATCAAGCTCAGTCTATGAGAAGCTATCCTGACTGTCAAAACCATACTAGCTGCAGAGGTAGTTTGATTGATCAAATCGAGCTTATGATATAGTATATAAATTAGATTGAAAACTTTTTTGTCGAAATGTGAGTCAAATTCAGATGTTATATCATCTTTCATTTGTCCTTAAGTCATATATTTCTGGAATGAATGTTCTGCACTATATTAGTGTTCGGGCCTTAGGAGCGCTTTTAACTAGCTTGGGAGGGTCATTAATTTTTGGAGAGCGATTTATTACGCTTGCGCGGCGTAAATTTGCGTCTCAGCCGCGCGAAAACACTCCAGCATCCCATCAGGCTAAACAAAATTTGCCAACCATGGGAGGTATTTTTATTTTGGGCAACATTTTGGCCAGTATGTTAATCTGGGGTAATCTGGGTAGCTTTAAACTATGGCTTTGTCTGTTGGCGTTATTTGGTTTTGGCTTGATAGGGCTACTGGATGATTGGAATAAGCTCAAGAAGCGTCGAGGAATTTCTTCAGGATTAAAGCTGGTCTTGCAGCTTGCTATTTCTGGTTTGATAGCAGCAATATTAATTTGGTGGGTTGACCCTAGCACAGAGCTGTTTTTTCCGTTTTTTAAAAATCTACATCCAGATTTGGGTTGGCTATTTTTAGTTTGGGTAGTATTTGTATTAGTTGCTAGCAGTAACGCAGTTAACCTAACTGATGGCTTAGATGGTTTGGCCCTAGGTTCGTTGATTTCTAACTTTGGGGTATTTGCTCTAATTGCCTATTTAGCGGGTCATATTAAACTAGCGGCTTATTTGCAAATTCCATTTGCTGGTACAGCTGAGCTAACAGTGCTAGGTGGTGCATTGTTAGGGTCTTCTTTAGGTTTTCTTTGGTACAACTCCTATCCAGCCCAGATCTTTATGGGTGATGTTGGATCGCTAGCCCTTGGAGGTGTGCTTGGTTTAATTGCTATCATGACGAAGCAAGAGCTACTCTTCATTATAGCCGGCGGTCTATTTGTCCTAGAAACAATTTCTGTAATTGTCCAAGTACTAGTTTATCGAATCTGGAAGCATCGTGTTTTTAAAATGGCTCCAATTCATCATCATTTTGAGTTAATGGGATGGCCAGAATCTAAGATCACCGTGCGTTTTGCAATTATTTCAGTTGTGCTTGGATTGCTAGCTTTAATTACGCTTAAGCTGCGCTAGCAGGTCTTTTCTGCCAGTAAAACAGAATCACGCCCAGTATTAGTAGTCCAAAAAATAATCCGGGAGCATAAGTGCCGTTTTGCGTAAAGCCATATAGGCATGTTCCTGCTAGAGCTAGGCAACTGATTAATCCCAAAGATGGAACGATTAGTTGGGTGCGGTTTTTTTGGCGATAAGCATTCATCCAGAGAGCCACAACACTAATGGTATATGCTAGTATCGAGCAAAAAGCACCAATCTGTTGGAGTGGGATTGGGGATCCCCAGGTGATTAGAATATATGCTGTAGCAATTAAAGCTTCAACAATTAGGCAAATTTGAGCAACGCCATGTTGATTTAAGGAGCTAAGCAGGGCGCTGCCAGGCAAATGACTATGCTTAGCCACTGCATATAAATTCCAGCTATTGCTAAATAATACACCATAGCCACTGCCTAGTGAAGATAGGGCAATTGCCAGTTGTAGAACAGCTTGGATTTTAAGTGCCATTGGTCCGCTATGAGGCATAATTTTGCTAATTAGAGCTGGGAAAATTTCAAAGTAGTGGGATAAGTTGCCAAGCTCAGCGCCAACAATACTATAGAACATGAACTGGTAAGCTGCGTAAATGAAGCTTACGCAAAAGAATGAAATCAAGAGGGCTTTGGGTGCATTCTTTTCGGAGTTTTGGATATGAGCACTCAGTGAGCAGCTGGCTTCAAAGCCGGCAAAGGCGTAAATGATTAGGGGAATACTCAGTGGAATTGAGCCTAAATTAATAGCTGTATCAATATTTACAAAATTGAAAAGAATTAGACCACTGAAAATAATAAATAGAATTGGAATATTCTTCATTAAAACAAAGGCCATTTGAATTCTGCTGCCGATTCGCATATTCAAGGTATTAAGTATTGTAAATAGGGTGATTATCCCCAAATCAATGCCAACAGTTGGAATACTTTTAAGGTCTGTAAATGTATTTTGGATGATAAGAGCTGCAAAGTGAATCATTAAAGTAGCTGAAGCTAACTTTCCAACAAAGTAACCCCAAGCACTAATAAATCCCATTAAGGGATTGATTTCGCGTGCACCAAAAGTATAAAAGGTACCACCGGGGTGAATTTTTAATAAGCGAGAAATTGATATTACCAATGGCAAAATTAACAGGCCAACTAATAGATAAATTAAGGGACTAAGTATGCCGGCCATTTTGGCAAGTGGAATCGTGTTTACGAAAACGCCAGCCCCAATCATGATGTTCATGTTAATAAAAATAGCTGTTAATAGGGATATTTTGTGTGATTCAGGCATGACATTAATCCTCTTTAATATATATTTTATCAATCCAAGCTACTATTGATTGGCGCTAGATGTCAAATAGAGTGCAATGGCACCGGCAATGGCAGCATTTAAACTTTCAGTTTTACCCGGCATTGGAATTGTAAGATGTTGCTCACATTGATCAATCCAATTCTGTGGTAGACCATGTGCTTCGTTGCCAACTACGAGTAGAGAGTTTTTTAGATCTAGCTCTTGAGGTGGCTGTCCACCAGATACAATTAGACCACATAGTTTAGCTGTGCCTTTGAGTTGAACTAATTCTGGCCAGGTTAATTGATAAATTTTAGCTTGGGCGACGGTGCCAGCGCTAGCTTGAATAACTTTAGGACCCCATGGGTCACATCCCTCAACTAGGTAGATTGCTTGATGTCCAAAAGCAATTGCTGTACGAATTAAAGTACCTAAATTTCCAGGATCAGCGATTTGAGCAAGGACTGCTCCGGTATTAATTGTGTCTGGTAAATTTAATTTTGGAATTGGAAAAGCTGCTAATAAGCCAGGTGGAGTAGTGGATGTGCTAATTTTGGCCATGACCGGTTCGCTGACAATTGTTGCCAAATTGGCAATTCTGAGTTGGTGTGCCTGGCTGATTTTGCCTTCTAAGCAAAACAGGTGTTTGGGTTGTAAGTTACTAGCCAATAAAGACTCAATAATGCGTGTACCTTCCGCAATAAATAAGCCTTCGCTTTGACGACCTTTGTTAGTTTGTAAGCTGGTAATCAGCTTGATTAGTGGGTTTTGGGTAGAATGTATGATCTGCATAGCCTTTAGATTACTCTAGTCGACACCCCTTGTCAAAACCGTTTCTATTTGTATTATTGAAGGAGAAGGTTAAATTTTTTAATGGAGATTATATGATGAAATCTAAACTATTATTAACTCTTTTGACCCTTGGATTATTGGGTGATTCTCATGATAGCCAAGCCGGAATCGGTGATTTTATTTGGGAAAATCGTGTATTAATTGCATCAGTGGTAGTAGTTGCGGTGGCAATTTATGCATATCGCACGCCAGATGATCGTGTGCCAGATGACCGTGACCAAGTTGGTCAGTTAGTGTCTCCATCTAAGTTTATTGGACACAAGTTGTCACATTCGCCAAGATCGGCTTCTGATTCGCGGCCAAGGCATGTGCTTAAGCGGCCAAGGCTTGTGCTTGAGTTGAGAAAGATTACAGAAAATCTAAACGAATCTGCGAGCGATAATGACTAAATAGTTGCACCATGAAGTGGATGTTGTGAATCGTTAAAAGTGTATATGCAGTCAGTTCACTTGCTTTTAGCAAATGATGTAAATACGCAACTTGATAGTTTTGACAAGTAAAGCAGTGGCAAGTCGGATCAATTGGATTAAAATTGGTTCGACTTGTACTTTGTAAAATTTTAATTCCGCCAGTGGCTGTAAAAGCTAGTCCATGCCGAGCGCAGCGGGTCGGGTGGGAGCTGTCCATAGTATCAATGCCAAGTTCTAAGCATCGTTCGACTGATTTTAAATCACCAATTCCCAATAAATGATTAGGCTTGTCATTTGGTAAATATGGCATCATCAAATTTAACATTTCAAACATTTCAGCATGATTTTTACCCAAACTACCACCGATCGCAAATCCATCAAATGGTAAGCTGGTTAAATATTCACAGCTTAACTTGCGCAACTCTGGATTGACGCCACCATGAATGACAGCATACATAGCCTGCTTGCGAATATCTTTGCGATGCTCATCTAAGGAACGCCTCTCCCAGCGATGCGTGCGGTCTAGCGAGCGACGTAGTTGGCTTGGACTAATACTGTAAGCTGGTAGTTCATCAAGTGGAATAATAATATCAGCGCCGAGGGCCTTCTGGGTTTGAATAGAGCTTTCCGGCGTTAGTAAAATCTGATCACCATTGCGATAAGATCTAAATAGGACACCTTCTTCAGTAATTTTTAAAACCGATCCAGAATATGACTTCTGACCACGACTTTTTAGTTCATCACTGACAGTGCCCTGCGCTAAGCTGAAAACTTGAAACCCGCCCGAATCGGTAATTAAGGGCCTATGCCAATTCATAAATTTATGTAATCCGCCAGCTTGGGAAATGATTTCAGGACCCGGTTGTAATAGCAGATGATAAGTGTTGCAAAACATCAGTTGCAAATCTAGGGCGGCCGTTGTAATAGTGTCTAGGGCTTTGGGTGTGCCATTGGTGCCAACAGCTACGAAATTAGGGGTTTCGATAATTCCATGAGGTGTGTGAATGCGCCCAACGCGGGCCCGGGACTTCTTAGATTGATGAATTAGTTCAAATCGAAAATGGGGCATGGTTTAAAATGTGATTTTAAAAGGGTGACTAGGCTAGTTGCAATAAGCATCGCTGCTATCTTGATAATATAACTAAAGCCAATAATATGCCATAGGTTATAACCAAGTCCAGCTAGCCCAATTAAACTAAATAAGACTGTATCGATTAATTGGGAGCTGCCAATTGAGATCCAGTTTCGTAAGGTAAACCAATTAGGTAGTTTATTTTTTAAATAACTATAAAACCATAACTCCCAGCTTTGTGATACAAAGTAAGAGCATAAAGCTGCAACTGTTAAACGAGGCGATAAACTTAAAATAGCATTAAAATGCACATGACTAATATCAAAGGAGTTGGGTGTGTATCCAAGTTGAATTTGACTTAAAATAGTATAAGCTATCAAGCACCAGAATCCTGTCCAAAGCGCGGTTTTAGCGCTTTTCTTATCAAAGTTTTCTTGTAATAAATTTAATCCCAAACTGATGCCGATAATAAATGGATCGGCACTAGTGACCTGTAGGCCAAACAAAGTAACCTGCTTAAGTACAAATAGATTGGCCAATATTCCATAGACAGCGATAGTTGCAATCATGGCGCTGCGACCTAGTCTAATAGCGCCTAGGTTCAATAGTACAATCAGAATGCAATGTATGCCGAAAATTAAATTATTCAAATTTTTAGTTAAACTTTCTAAATTGACAATTTTTAGGTTCGATCTACGATTAACCATGTCATGTTATGTAAACAATCAAAAGTTATTTTTTGGAGTTGCTAAATGGTGGTCAAACTTAATTTAAAATCAAAATTATTTCTAATCTTATTTATTGTTTTTTCTGTTTCTAATCATACTTATTTGTATTCTCAAAGTCCAGTTCGGGATTATTTTATTAAAGCTGGAATTAAGCTAACGGTTTCAGTTGCAACAGCTTATGCTGCAGTTAAATTCATTCAAAAACAGGGCTGGTTTAATCAGCCGTCGATGACCTTAGCGGTTAAGTTTTTTGAGGCCACCGATCCGGACTGGCAGTCTGATGCGGATCCCTTTGATCAGGTAGCCGGGTCTCAGCAAGTAAAAACTCAACTAAAGCACGTCGCAGAACTTTTTAGTAAGCATTTAGACTATTGGAAGATTGGGGCACAGGCGCCCAAGGGGATGCTATTAGTTGGCCCGCCAGGCAATGGCAAAACTAGTCTTGCCAGGGCTTTTGCGCAATCAGCGCACTGTCGATTTATAGCCGTTAATGGTGCCGATTTATTAGCAGAGCGTTACTTTGGGACTGGTGTTCGCAAAATTAACATGCTCTTTGAAGCTGCACGCAAAATGGAATCAGTGGTGATTTTTATCGACGAAATTGATGCGCTTGGATCTCGTTCTAATGGTTTGTCTGAGCAGGGGGATACCAATGCTTTAAATACTTTATTGGCTCAGATGGATGGTTTTGATCAAGATAGTCAGATTTTTATAATTGGTGCAACCAACCGCCCAGATGTTTTGGACTCAGCTTTAAAGCGGTCAGGCCGGTTAGATTTGCAGATTTATGTGCCGATGCCTAACCTTGCAGTTCGTCAAGAGATTTTACAAATTCATAGTGCTAATGTGCAACTAGGCTCTGATGTAGATTTGGCTGAAATTGCTCGTCAAACTGGGGGATATTCGGGAGCAGATCTTAAAAACTTAATAAATCAAGCTGCACTGAAAGCCGTTGAATTCGATCATGATGCGGTTCAGGCTTCAGATTTTATGGCAGCGCTGAGTTTGGTGGCGGTTGGCAGGCATATTGATCCTAAAACAAAGCTAATGTTTGCAGATGTGGTTGGTGCTACTGAGGCTAAAGTTGAAATGGCGCAGTTGGTAGACTACTTAAAAAATCCACAGAAATATCAAAAGTTGCAGGCTCGTCCAGCGCGAGGCATTTTGTTGACTGGTCCAGACGGAACTGGTAAGTCAATGTTAGCGCATGCTCTAGCTGGTGAGGCAAATTGTGCGTTTTATAGTTTTTCAGCAACGGACTTTGGTGGTACATGGTATCATAATGGTGCGGTTAAATTGCGTAACTTATTTCAAGAGGCGCAACAAAATGGTCCAGCTGTAATATTTATTGATGATCTGGATCGAATTGATCAATCTGTACACAATGAATTACTAACTCAGCTAGATGGACTGGCTCAATCAGAGGTAATTGTAATTGGTGCAACTAGTAAAATTAACAGAATAGATTCAGCTTTAGTTCGGGCGGGCCGACTAGAACGATTGGTATTTGTGCCAAATTTGCGCAAAGCTGAGCGAAAGCAGTTGTTAGAAAAGCTAATTGATCCAGCGTGGTTAACTGGCCAGATCGATTTGGTAGTTTTGGCACGGCGAACATTTGGCTTTTCGGGAGCAGATTTAGTTGATTTAGTTAATGCTGCTAAAGTTGAAGCAATTAATCATAATCGAACCAGTTTGGAGATGAGCGACTTCAGTGAGGCTTTAAATCGCTTACAACTGGGTCGGTCTGATCGAACAATTAAGCAGTTGCCGCAAGATTTAAAGATTACAGCCTACCATGAATCGGGACATGCTTTAGTGGCATTATTAAACCCATCAGTCTCGGCACCAGTTGAGTTGATTAGTTTAGTGCCACGATCTAGATTGGGTGGTACATCTTTGGGGCTAACGCTATATGAGCCATCTGAAGATAATTATGGATATAGTGAAAGTGAATTGTTGGCCATGATTCAACACGCATTGGGTGGTAAAGTGGCTGAAGAGTTAATCTTTGGGGTGAGTTTCAGCGGTGTGAGTAGTGATTTAAAGAGCGCTACTAGGATTGCCACAAGAATGGTTTGTGAATTTGGGATGTCTAAACTTGGACCAATTGCAGTTGATGTTGAGAGTGGTAAGTCTCGGGATGAAATTAGTCGAATTATTAATGACTGTTATCAAAAAACTAAGCAACTACTTTCAGAAAACGTTGGACTATTACATAAATTAGCTCAGGCCTTACTTGAAAAAGAGGAGCTTGATGCGACTGAAATTTATCAAGTAACTGCTTTACGAAAGTCAAATTTTTTGCAAGATTAGCTTTTGAAAATAGAGTTGTTTTAAAGAAAGGTAGCAAAGTTGTGAAGTATAAACTTTATAAATTTATCGTGGGAGCCGCTTTAATGCTATTAAGCAATGAGCTGAGAGCATTTGATGTCAGAGATGATAGATCAGTTGGGACCGCTACGGATGGAGTAAGTTCTCTTGAGGGCACACCCAGCAGCTCTCCCAGAGTTGGTAGCTTTCCACATTCTCCAGAGGCTTTAAAATTAATGCAAAAATTGTGTGGGCGATATGAAGGGCCGCTATCCCCTAAGCCAACTGAGGATACTCTAAGTCAGCAAATGGAATTTGTTACCCGAGATGGGCGTGTTGTTAAAATTAACATTGCTGATCAGAGGGCTAAGTTAGGATTATAGTCATAAAGATTAAATTTAACATAATGGGGCGTATTGGGTTTATTTGGGGGTGACAAGCTCTGGTGTTGCAAATGACCTTGAGCAGGCTACGAATATGGCAATCGAATGGCTTAAGGAAGAATTAACTGGAATTGAAGCAGAAGCGATTATTACGGCTTAATCAAACTAGCTTTTGTGTATAATGGGTATTCTTTGAATCCGACCAATAAACATTCCGGCTGTGGCACTAATCCAAATTTATGGTAAACCATTTGCTGCATTTCGCGCGCAACTGAAATAATGTCTTGAGATGTAGCATGGCCTAAGTTAACTAGCATATTAGCATGCTGGTGCGAGACGATGGCGTCACCATATTTTAAAGTACCCTTAGTGCCAAAATTATCTAAATAATATGCTACAAAAATCATTTTTTTATCACCAACGTAATGTGATACTTCATGATCGTGGAAGTTTCTAAAAAAGCTGCCGCAGGTATTTTTAGATGGATAGCGCCAAGCGCGATAGCGGATCATTTCGCTGCTGCGACCACGCGCATAAGCCGTTTCTAATTCAGTTGCTTGGTTTAATTTAAAGGTTGCATCAAGCAGATAATATTCATGGTCTTGAAGCTTGGACTGATTATAGCCAAAATCAAACCAATTTTGATCTACGTTAAGCGTTTCCAAACTTTGCTTGTGAATTACAGTCGCTGATACTAAAAACTGACTAAGCAAGAATTTGAAGAAGTGCAGATTTATAAAAGTTGCTCCGCCGACCGTACCTGGAATGCCGCTAAATTCTTCTAATCCCAAAACATGTTGATCCAAGCAACTATTAATTAAATCTGGAAATAAAACTCCAGCGCCAGCTGTAACTAGGGCAAATCCATCAACTAGTTTGTTAAAGTTAAGAGTTTTCATTTGTGGTCGAATGACTAATCCATCAAAGCCATCATCGCTTATCAAGATATTTGCTCCGGCGCCAAGGATGAATATTTCTAGTTGGTGCTCTTTAGCAAATTCTAGCGCTACTTTAAACTCTTGATTGTTAGTTGGTTCACAGTAAAACTTAGCCGGTCCACCAGTTTGAAACCAGGTTTTATCTTGCAGTGTAACGCTTTGCTTGATAAAAGGTGCAGTATTAATTTGAGTTTCTTTGATCGTTGTTGTGCTTTGCATACGGTCCCATTTTTTTACAGTAGATTGCTATGGCGTACCGTGACACGCTCGGGTCTGATATTAGTTTGCCCGGTTAGAACTAATTGCTGACAGGTTGGGCTACAGGTATTACCTAGCTTTTGAATACACTGTGGGCAAGCGATATAGTGTCGATTGCACTTAGCATTCAAGCAGTTAGTGTAATCATCATAACTTTGGTCGCAGATATAGCAGCTACCTAAAATATCGTCATTGATCTTGGTGGCAATGCGAGCATCAAAGACATAGTTCTTGCCCCTGAAGAATCCATTAGGATAGTTTTCAGCATACCTGTGAATTCCGCCCTTGATCTGGTAGACCTCTTTGGCCACATTTTTAACTTTCAGAACAGCCGTGGCGCGTTCACAGCGAATTCCACCAGTGCAGTACATCAAAACCTGTTTGTCCCGAAACAGCTCAAGATGGTCTTCAATATATTTAGGAAAATCTCTAAAAGTAGCGATTTTTGGATCAATCGCACCTTCAAATTTACCAATTGCAACTTCAAAATCGTTTCTAGTATCTAAAATAATTAAATCTTCAGGTTTAGATGCAATTAATTCATGGGTTTGAGTCGGACTTAAATGTTTGCCACCCTGCTCTGGGGTTAATAGTGTCGGATCAATTCCTAGATTGACGATCTCATTTTTAACTTTAACCTTTAGTTTTGGAAAACTTTCAGTTGGCCCCAAGCTAAACTTAAAGTCGATATTCTTAAATGCTGGGTACCCTTTCATTTCGCGAACGTAACAGCGAATGCTGCGTTCAGACCCACCAACTGTGCCATTGATACCTTCAAAGCCAATCAAAATCCGACCCTTTAGTTCAAGTTTTTCGCACAGCGAGCGCTGCCATAACATAACGGCTTGTGGATCACTAATTTGTACGTACTTATAAAAGAGTGTAATTTTTCCCATGATTTAATTTATAAAACCTCTTAAATTAATTAATTTTAACCTAAATTATATTTGATAAATTTAATATATCACGGCTAACTTTTTAGGTCTACAGCTGATATGGCTAACTACAGTAAGCTCTGCACAAACCCGTAGTCATTGCGAGGAGCCTTTTTTGGGCGACGTGGCAATCTACTCGCTAGTATTTAAGTGGATCGCCATGCCTGCTTCGCTAAAGCTTCGAAGGCTCGCGAAGACGTACTGCCTGTCTGATTAAGTGATCTTAGCTATAGTTAAGCCGGCATCAAGGCCTTTAGGTAAGCTGTGCGATCAGAATGCGAAGGGTGAGTGAGGGGCACAGTATTAAAAAATTTATGTAAATACGGATGTTCAGCCTTAGTCATCTGATCAGCTTTATCTAAAAAATTAATTAGACTAGTCGGATCTTGTGTGACTGCTGCTGATGTAAGATCAGCTTCTTTTTCTTGG
>JAHFBM010000020.1:0-1477 GCA_023250055.1 bacterium
TTTCATTTAGTGTTAATGCTACGCTGATTGCCATTAGCTTGCTACCACTTAGTAAATTAATTCTTTGGAATTCGATGAACTTGAGCCACTTTTCGTTGCTTAAGTTTTTAATTATTTTTCCGGTGCTGCAACTGTTTTTTGGTTTTTTTGCGCTAGCTTTGGCGGCCGGAATTGCTAATATTGATCAGTATGAAAATGCTTGGGTGCGGGTAGTCTTTCCATTATGGTTTCTGGGGGGGTATCAGTTTCCGTGGGCAGCTATGCATCAGCAGCTACCGTTGCTTTCATATGTCGTTTTAGCAAACCCAATTATGTATGCCCTAGAGGGTTTCAGAGCAGCCGTTTTAGGTCAAGCGGGGTATTTAAACTTCTGGTTATGTGTAGTGATACTTTTGGCCTATACAGTAGTAATAGGTTATTGGGGTGTGCGACGCTTTATGCGTCGGATGGATTGTTTGGGGTAACATGAAGCTTGATTTTAAGTTGTTAGCGCTTTTGGTCTTAAGTATGGGTGCAGCTGGGTTTGTTTGCGCTGGTGATCGACTTGGTCGTGGTAAAAATACAGCCTTTAGGCAAGCTAATAGTTACTGGAATTTCCCGAAGAATAATCATTTGGATCGTAAGTCTAGACGAGCGGCTGACCGTCAAGTTGCTAGGCGAGATAAGCAAAATAGGGCGAATGGCAAGGCTTGTCGTGGTCGTTGTGGTGCATCGGCTGGGATTGCTTTGGTTCTTAGTGTAGTAGTGGTGCGATATTTAGTAGATATTAATAATACTGGTGGTGCTTTTGTTAAAAATTAAAGATCTAACCATTCAGGTTGCCAATCAGGTTGTGATTAAAAACTTAAACTTAGACATTAAAGCTGGTCAGGTTCATGTCATGATGGGACCGAATGGATCAGGTAAAAGCTCCTTGGTTATGACACTCATGGGACACCCTGATTTTCAGGTTGTTTCAGGCACCGTGGATTTTTTAAATCAAGGTTTGATTAATCTTGCACCTTATGAGCGAGCAAAATTAGGGCTGTTTTTGGCGTTTCAATATCCGCGGGCATTTAGTGGTCTAAAAGTTTTTGACTTCTTAAAAGCAATCTATGAATCATTTACGGGCATATCGATTTCGGTGAATGACTTAGATCAGAAAATTCAGATTGGTTTAGAGTTAGTTGGTTTGGATATGTCGTTTAAGCAGCGCTTTGTAAATGATGGCTTTTCGGGCGGAGAGCAGAAGCGGTTTGAAATTTTGCAACTTTGGCTGTTGCAGCCTTCGTTGGCGATTATAGATGAAATCGATTCGGGGTTAGATGTTGATGCATTGAAAACAGTTGGCAAAGTTTTGCAGGACTGTTTAGTGCGTAATCCGCACATGAGTATTATTCTGATTACGCACTATCAAAGAATTTTAAATTATATTCAGTCTGATTATGTGCATGTTTTGTATCAGGGTAGGTTAATTAAGTCAGCTGGGCCAGAGTTG
>JAHFBM010000020.1:1487-14153 GCA_023250055.1 bacterium
TCAAATTGAGCAAGTTGGTTATGAACTATTTTTTTAAGTCTGATAAGGGCTTGAATTCTCAGCTAATTGAGCAACTTTCGCGTACCAAGCAGGAGCCAGATTGGATGCTTCAGTATCGGTTGCAAGCATTAGAGATTTTTGAACAAAAGCCGATGCCAGCTTGGGGGGCGGATCTGTCTGATCTTGATCCAACTCAAATTCATTACTATGTTCAGCCACTAAACTCTACCAAGCAAAGCTGGGACGATGTGCCCGATGGAATTAAAGATACTTTTGAAAAGTTGGGGATTCCCAAAGCTGAGCGAGAGCTGCTAGCAGGGGTTGGGGCCCAGTTTGAATCTGAAGTAATCTATCAAAGTTTGCGGCAGAAGTGGCGAGATCAAGGAGTGATCTTTACTGATATGCATACGGCCTTACGAGAATATCCAGAGCTGTTTCGACAGTATTTTGGGACTATTATTCCAGCGCATGATAATAAATTTGCAGCTTTAAATTCGGCTATTTGGAGTGGTGGTAGTTTTGTTTATGTGCCGAAAGGCGTAATAATTGATCAACCATTGCAGGCTTATTTTAGAATTAATGATCAGCAAATGGGTCAGTTTGAAAGAACCTTAATTATTGCGGAATCGGGCAGCTCGGTACACTATGTAGAAGGCTGCAGTGCGCCGGTTTACAGTTCCAATTCTTTGCATAGTGCGGTTGTTGAGGTAGTGGTTTTGTCAAATGCACATGCTCGTTACACTACGATTCAAAATTGGTCTAATAATGTTTACAATCTAGTTACTAAGCGTGCGACAGTGGAGGCTGGAGGGCGAATGGAGTGGGTTGATGGTAATTTTGGCAGCAAGGTGACCATGAAGTATCCGGCGATCATTTTAAAGGGAGAGCGTGCAATGGGCCAGATTATTTCATTGGCGGTAGCTGGTGCTGGTCAGCACCAGGATGCCGGTGCTAAAATTATTCATTTGGCGCCCAATACCACTTCTAATATTGTAGCTAAGTCGATTAGTAAAAATGGTGGAAGATCGAGCTATCGGGGATTGTTGCGAGTGGCTGCGCAAGCGGTGTCATCTAAGGCTCAGGTGCAGTGTGATGCGCTTTTAATGGATCAAAATTCTCGATCGGACACTTATCCAACAGTTGATGTTAAAGCGGATAAATCTGATATTGGCCATGAAGCGACGGTTAGTCGGATTAGTGCTGAACAGCAGTTTTATTTAATGAGTCGCGGTTGCACGGCTATAGAGGCAAATACGATGATTGTTAACGGTTTTATTGGTTGTTTTGTCGATCAGTTGCCGATGGAGTATGCAGTTGAAATTAATCGCTTGATCCAGCTAGAAATGGATGGTTCAATTGGTTAATCTGATTTTAAGTTCTAGTTATACTTTAATTCAGGTGGCTTCTGGCCAGACAGAAACCTATAAGATTGATTTGGGTCAGATTATTCAGGTGGACTCAGAGTTGGAAATTAAAGTTGGTGCGTGGGCTAATGCTCAAATTAGATTAATTGGTTTTGGTGAAATCTGTAAGAATTTAAAATTAAAATTTAACTTATTGGGTAATGGCGCTAATCTAACGTTAAATGGCGCATTGTTTTTGATTGGCAAATCTCAAGTTATGATTAACATTCAGCAGAATCATTGGTTTGTAAATACTACCAGTTTGGTTAAAATTCGAACGGCGTTAGATGACCAATCTCAATTTCATTATCAAGGGTTGATTTGGGTTGGCCCGAGTGCTGCAAATACGATTGCTCACCAAGAAAATAAGAATTTACTGTTATCTTCCACTGCTCAAGCCAGCTCAGTTCCTAACTTAGAGATTTTAAATCCAGATGTTCAGTGTGGGCATGGTAGTGCGATTGGCCCAATTAGTCCAGATCAAATGGTTTATTTGCAAAGTCGTGGGCTGAATTTTCTAGAATCACAAAATCTGTTAGTACAAAGCTTTTTGAGTGAAGCTTTGCCAGATAAAATAGATTTGATAAAGCTTGGGTTGGAAAAATTATAGCGATCAATTGCATGAGAAATGGCTTTAAATAGGGGCTTGTCATTGCGAGGAGCCATCTTTTGGCGACGTGGCAATCTATTTGCTAGTTGTTTAAGTGGATCGCCACGCCCACAAGGGGCTCGCGATGACGCAGTGTGCGCTGCTAAGTGAGTTTACCTATACATACACTTTCTAAGTAGTTTGCTTCAGGCTACATTAAAACTACGTCGGACAGGCTGCAATGACGTAGCTCTGGGCATAGTTCATGCAATCGCCCTGAAAATTATAGATAATCCTTGTGTTTTGGCTGCAAAAGCTGCAATACTTAACCCTATAGTTTATATTTAAAACAAGACAATGGGGGGTTGCTGTGGAGAATTGGAACAAATTTTTGTTAATTTTGACGTTGGTTGGTATTAATGGCGCACAGGGTTATAACCCTGTGGATGTCCAGCAGTTGTTGAATCTTGAGTATGGTGGGGGCTCTTGTGATAATCCAAATAGTACTCCGTGTGACCTGTCCAATTTTGACTTTACACAAACATATGGGCAATTCGCAGCCCAACATCCGGGTTATACTGTTACTGGTTTAAATCCGAATCAAACTATAGTTGAGATCCTTAATGGTTGGGTAGAGTCCTCTGTGGGAAATGGTTGGCTGGCTGATAGTAACAGGGAGTGTTATGCGGAGTATGGTGTGCATTGTATGCTTGATTTCGGTGAAAAGTCTAATTTAAGTGGTGCAAATTTAACAGGTCTTAATTTGGATAATGCATTTATGGTGAATGCTAACCTAACTGGTGCGAATCAAACTAATGTTAATACTGATAGTGGTACGGACTTTGGGACTGTTGGCAATGAGCCAGTTGTCGCTGTGAAACAAGGGGCGTGCACAGGTTCAGTATTAAATGTACAGCGGTTGCTGACTAATGGTTCTTGTGATATTCCAGGGTCCCCATGTGATTTGTCCAAAATTGACTTTACACAAACATACGGGAAATTTGTAACTGAAAATCCTGGATGTGCCGTTCCTGGTTTAAACCCAAATCAGACTTTAGTTGAAATTCTGAATGGTTGGGCAGCGTCCTCTGGACTTAATTTTGGCGAATGGACTAATTTTAGTGATGCAAATATAACTGGACTTAATTTGGGCAACGCATTCTTGCCGGGGGCTAAATTTATCGATACAAACATGACTAATGTTAACTTTGATTCAAAGACAAATGTAACAAACGCCGTTTTTGGTAAACACACTATTGGTAATAGCGCTAATGTAACTGGTGTGGATTTTTCTGGCCTTGATCTGACTTTTGTCACTTTTAATGGTACTGATCTTACAGGTGCTAAATTTAATGGTGCTATTATTAAGGATGTACAATTTGTGGGTGTGCATGGTGAAAATACAGACTTTTCAGGTGCAAATGGTTCTGATGCTGGCGCTTCATTTGGTATTTTAACTGCACCATCAGATTTTGATGGAGCATCATTTGATGGCGCAAATTTGGCGAACTCAACATTTGTTGGATCTTTTAAAAATGCGCATTTTTATGGTACAGACACATATCAAACAACTATGCCTGGTTATTTAGATATTACAGGTGCAGAGGGAAATTATCCTGGACATAGTTAATATGGGGTTTGTAAATAGCTATAATTGATCCTTTGGTGGTATAATTGGAGTATTATGAACAAGTTTAAAGCCGATTTTCCGATTCTATCACAACCGGGACTAGTATACATGGATAGTGCGGCCATGAGCTTGCGCCCACAATCAGTTTTAGAAGCCTTAATGAAATATTATACAATTTATGGAACTAATGTGCGGCGGGGGATTAACCATTTAGCTGAACGTAGTTCACAGGAGTATGATCAGGCTCGTGATAAAGTTGCTAAATTTATAAATTGCAAGCCTAGCTCTGTGATTTTCACGCGCAGTACAACTTCAGGTATTAATGCAATTGCTCAAAGTTGGGGGGCAAAGTTTTTGCAACCGGGCGATGAGATTATTATTAGCATTGCTGAACACCATGCTAACTTTCTGCCTTGGCAGATTTTAGCTCAAAGAAGTGGTGCGAAGCTGCAAATTGTTGGGATCAATCAAGAATTTCAATATAACTTAACTCAATTTCAGCAACTGTTAAATGACAGAACAAAATTAATAGCACTTAGTTCAGGTTCTAATGTTCTGGGGACTAGCTTTGATTTGACTAAGATTATGGCTCTGGCGCAAGCCGTCGGAGTTCCAGTTTTGATCGATGCTGCTCAGACGGCGCCCTATGCTCGGATGGATTTGCAAAATATGGGGTGTGATTTTTTGGTGTTTTCGGGCCATAAAATGTTGGCACCGGAGGGTGTGGGGGTTTTATACATTGCACCTAAGTGGCTAGATCAACTTGATCCTTGGGAATATGGCGGTGGAATGGTTAGTCAAATTTCTAAAAACGATCAAAGTAAATCGATTTGGTTGTCAGCCCCAGAAAAGTTTGAAGCGGGCACAATGCCAATCGGAGCGGCAATTGGGCTTGGGGCGGCCGTTGATTATTATAATTCTAAAATAGATTGGCTAAAGTTGCGTCAGCATCTGGCTTGCTTATGTCAAAAGTTTATTGTTGGAATGCAAGATTTGCCACAAATTAAAATTATAGGCAATCAAGTACAACTTGCCAGTTCAGGCCATTTGGTTAGCTTTACGGTAGCTGGAGTGCATGCTCATGATGTTGCGGCCTATTTAGATCAGTTTGGAATCTGTGTGAGGGCTGGCCATCATTGCGCCAAGCCGTTGCATGAATACTTGGGTCTTACTGCATCAGTGAGGGTTAGTTTTCATGTTTACAATACATCAGAAGAGGTTGACTTATTAATTGAAAAATTAAATCAGTTGGTCAAGAACGGGCTATAGTTTTATTTTTATGGAGAATTCTTGCAATGATCTGTGGTATGATTAATTGCAGTAAGCTCTGCACAAGTCGGCATGTCATTGCGAGGAGCCATCTTTTGGCGACGTGGCAATCTTTTGCTAATTTTTAAGTGGATCGCCACGCCCACAAGGGGCTTGCGATGACGTAGTGCGCGCTACTAAGTGAGTTTGGCTATATGATTAAATTGTAGGAGATAATATGAAAAAATTATTGAGTAAAAAGCTGCTAGTTGTTTTAGGGTTAATTTTAGTAGGGGTATTGATTTGGTATTTTTCAGGTGTGAAAGAGTTTTTTACACTGGCTAATTTGCGTCAAAATCAGGTACTGTTATTAAGTTTAGTGCGGGATCATTTCATCTTGGCGCCGCTTTTGTACATGTTAGGTTTTGTTTTGATTGTTGCGGCAACTTTACCGATTGCACTGTTTGCTACTTTAATGGGGGGATTTCTGTTTGGTTTTTGGTGGGGACTGTTATTAACGTTGGTCTCATCTACAGTTGGTGCGACATTGTCTTTTTGGGGGATTCGCTATTTGTTTGGTGGCGCGCTGCAAGAGCGATATCATTCTCGATTAGTAGATTTCAATCAAAATATTGAGCAGTATGGATCTTTTTATCTGTTGGGTCTGCACTTTGTGGGTATCTTGCCTTTCTTTGTGATTAATACATTAGCGGCTTTGGCTGGTGTTTCAACTTTTACATTTGTTTGGACAACAACAGTCGGAATTTTGCCGATATTTTCACTATTTACATACATGGGGCAGAAGTTGTATGAGATCAACTCACTAAAGGATATTTTAAGCCCGCAAATCACAATAGCGTTTATTGTGCTGGGATTATTTTGCCTGGCACCAGTGATTTGGGGCAAGTTGAGTAAAAAGAAGTGACGTGTTGCTTATACGAACTCTTTATATAGCATGCTGGACTGAACACCTTTGTTATTTTGGTATTTGTCACTTTCGTATGGCGTGTAATCTCCCTCGATACTATAATAGTAAATCTGCCCAATTTCGACATAGGGATAAATTTTGATTGGGTGTACGCAGAACATCTCCAGTGTCCAATATCCACTGAAGCCCACATCTCCAAACCCAGCGGTGATATGAATAAATAATCCTAGTCTGCCAATTGATGAGCGACCTTCGAGCATTGGAACATAGTTGGTGGTTTTGGTAAATTCGACAGTGCGTCCTAAGTAAAGTTTGCCAGGGCTTAAAATCATGCCATCATCAGGAATTATTGCTTTGTGTGTGCTATTGGGGCTACGCATATCTAAGACTGGTTCGTTATAGATCAAGAGCTCATTATGTAGGCGAACATTGTAACTGTTAGGATTTAATTGTTTTTCGCTATATGGTTTAATAATGATTTCATCACCTAGTTTTTCTTTAATTTTTTTACCTGATAAAATCATAGGAGTAACTTTCTATTTTTGGTGTTATTGGTAGTTTTAGTTTACTTAAGTACATCATTTTTGTTGGCAAGTAAAGGGGTAGTTTTTAAATTATGCAGAAAAAGACATCATTAGGGACCTATTTATCTCGAGCTGGAGTTTGTTCTCGCCGTAAAGCTGACACGCTAGTGCGTGATGGGCAGGTGATGTTAAATGGTACGATAGTCCGAGAGCCAGGCTGGGAAGTCAAGGCAAATGATGTGGTAATGTATCAAGGTCGTAAAATTCAGCCTGAGAATAAGGTTTATATTTTGTTAAATAAACCAACAGATTATCTAAGTGCCGTGAGTGATGATGACCGCGAGCGTCAAACTGTTATAGATTTAGTGAAGAAGGCTTGTTCTGAGAGACTATATCCAATTGGTCGATTAGATTATCGTACGACTGGTTTAATTATTCTGACAAATGATGGAGATTTGGCCCAAAGATTGGCACACCCTTCTTTTGAAGTAACCAAAATCTATCGGGCAGAGCTGAATGTTGCATTTAAACAAAGTGATTTAAATCGTGTTAAGGGTGGTTTATTGTTAGATGATGGTCCTATGATGGTTGATGAGATTTATTTTGATAAGAATAGCCCCGACAAGCGACATGTTATTGTTTCGATTCATAGTGGCAAAAAGCGGGTAGTACGTCGACTTTTTCAGCACATTGGATATCGGGTATTGCAGTTAGATCGAATTGAGTATGCTGGCTTGACTAAGCAAGGTTTAAGAGTTGGTCAATGGCGTTTGCTTAAAGAGCATGAGGTTTCGCAATTGAAGCATTTGGGTAAAGCTATTAGAGTTGGTAGTGGTAACTATTCACGGCAGAGCTTGCAGGATTTTCAAAGTTTGGCGGATTAGTTCGGGATTCTGATAGTGTAGGCTGATTAAGCCTTGTCGGTCACCAGCTTCACTGTTCTCTAGGCTGTCGTCAATAAAAATTGTGCGTTGATAGTTTAAACGGTACTGTGTGATCAGCCATTGGAAAATTGCAGGAGCAGGTTTTTTGATTCCAACTTCACCTGAAATCACTTTGCCATTAAATAAGGCCATAATGTCTGGGTGCTGGACTAGAAGTGTCTGGTAGGCTCTTAGGCTACAGTTTGATAAAATGTAGATTTGGTGTAATGGTTGGCCATTAGGGTTTAATTGTTGGGCACATTCGCGTAGAATTTCTAGTCCAGGCTGAAGAGGATAATATTGACGATTACCGTCATCATGAACTTGGTAATCAAATAATACGCCCATTAAGTCAAATACTAAATTAGCGGGTTGACAGATTTGATTGGGCATGAATTCTTCCTAGTTCTTGGCGGGTCTGCTTGGGGTTGATATGCAAAATAGTTTGCCAACCACAGGCTTTGGCGGCCCGAATGTTTTCAATATGGTCATCAATTAAAATACAGCGATGTGGATCGATCTGCAAGCGATTGACTACAGTTTGAAAAATTTCAAGTTCAGGCTTGAGACAGTTTAAATCCAAAGTAAGCTTTTGGTTAATAATAAAACTTGTTTTGAAAATTTTAGTACACAGAGATATATGGTATGCTAGGTTAATGCAAATAGGCAAGTGATATTAAAATATGAAGGCAAATCGTGGATAGCATTCCAAAAGACAAAATAATTAAAGTTATAGAAATATTTTTTCCTGCTGCCAAAATTTATTTGTTTGGCTCAAGAGTAACAGGTAATTTTAATGAAAGATCTGATATTGATATTGCAATTGATGCAGGCGAACCCATGCCAATGCACGTAAGGGGCCAAATTAATTCAATGATTGATGCATTAAGCATTCTACAAAAGGTAGATATTGTGGATTTTCAACGTGCTCCTCAATCCTTAAAAGACAATATTCTTAAAGGAATTTTGTGGAAAAAATAAGTTGCAAAATAGATTACAAATATGAAAAATTTACAAAGTCATTAAAATCGTTGGAAAGAAGCTTGAGGATATTTTCAAGCCCGACTACTTCAGAAGAGATTAAAAGTGAATTAGTAGCATCTTTGGTCAAGCATTATGAAATGTGTTTTGAAGCTTCATGTAAATTTCTTCAACTATATTTAAAGCAAAAATATTCAATAGACTTATCTGCCAACATGTCAAAGACGATTTTTAAAATATGCTATGCGCAGAGTCTTATAGATCAAGCAACTTCGCAGGAATTACTGATTATTGTTGATGCAAGAAATGCAACCACTCATGACTATGATGAAGAAGAAGCTCGTGAAGTTTGTAGGCGTGTAAGTGGATATTGTGAAACTTTTAAAAGGCTTAAAGGCTTCATTGAAAAATCAGGCTATGTTTTATAATCAAATACTAAATTAGCGGGTTGACAGATTTGATTGGGCATGAATTCTTCCTAGTTCTTGGCGGGTCTGCTTGGGGTTGATATGCAAAATAGTTTGCCAACCACAGGCTTTGGCGGCCCGAATGTTTTCAATATGGTCATCAATTAAAATACAGCTGTGTGGATCGATCTGCAAGCGATTGACTACAGTTTGAAAAATTTCAAGTTCAGGCTTGAGACAGTTTAAATCTCCAGAGAAAAAGATCTGTTTTGTTGGAATTAAGCTAAATATTTCTGGGAATTTTTGCTCAATTAGTCGAGCAGACTCTCGATCCCAATTTGATAAAATATAAACTTGATTAGGTGATTGGGTAACGCATTCTTGGAACAATTGCACCATCTTGGTAATTGGTTTTTGAATTTTGGCAACTATTCGTGGATTGAACAAATTGGTTGTGCCAAGTACTAAGTTTTTTTCGGCCTTAGTCGTAAAAAAGGTTTCTTTATCTGGATTCTGAATAATTATTTTAATCATGTCTTGGCTATTGATTTGGCCTTTGGCCCAATTTGCCATTAAGCCAGGGAGGAATTGATCATCTACCATTGCAATTGAACGTGGTAGCTTGGTGCAATGGTCCATGTAGTTAAAGAGTTTTTGGCGAATTTCGTTGTATCTGGGGGCATGTTTGTGTTTTAAGCTATACCAGAACATGTTGTGCATGCCAATTTCTTTAACTGCTTTGGTGGGCGAGTTTTTAAGTAGGACCTGTCCGACGTCAAAGAAAATATGGTATTTGGAATTGAGTTTTAATGGCATAAATATATGACCCAGCCAGGTTGTTTAAGTTAATAATAGTTACTATTATAGCAGCGACTATTTATTTTGTTAGCGTGTTAGCGCAATTGTTAGCGAAAAGTTGTCAACGTAAGGTGAAAATCTTCCAATCCGATCCCACACCCTATTAGAAATAAAGTTTATTATTAAGCGCAGAGCGCACTGCGGGGTCAAACTGCTAATAGTATTGCCCCCGCGCACAATACTATTACAAATAGAAACTATTGCGCACGGGGAGTATTTTTTGATATTGTGTTAAATAATGGATGTTGAATCGGGGCAAATGGCTCTTAAATAAAGGAGGTAGCTTATGAAAAGGTTGCTATTAGTGGTATTAATATTGTTGGTAAGTGATGGTTATGGGATGGGTTGGTTTAAGAGAGCCAGGGGTGGTGGGGTTGGTGAAACTAAAGCTGAAGTAGCGCCAATTTTACTTGATGAATCCAAAACAGCGCCAATTTTATCTAGGGATTCTTTTTCAAATTTTACTGTGTCTCAATCTGTCCCAGCGTATGGTACTATTTGGAGTTCTGATGGGTCTAAGTTGCTAGCACGGTTTAGTGAACATAATGTAGATAAGATTCAGGTATATAGAGTTGCTGCTGATAAGCTAATAGCATTAGGTGTAGCTGTTCCAGGTCGAGCTGCGGGTTGGAGTTCAGATGGGTCTAAATTATGGGTACAGTCTAAACAAGATGAGATTCAAGTATACCAAGTCTCTGATGAAGAATTGGTGGCGATAGGTACTACAGTTCCAGGTTATGAAGCAGGTTTGGATTCAAATGGGTCTAAGCTGTGGGTGAAGTTCCTGGATCATGGTGTAGATCGAATCCAGCTATATAAAGTTATGGCTGATAGATTAGTAGCGGAAGAAGGTCTTTCAACAATTACTAATGTAATGGCTGCGGGTTGGAGTCCAGATGGATCTAAAATTTGGGTACGATTTACAAATGTCGATGATGTGTTGGAAGTTGTTGTAGGTCGATTTAATGCTTATGGATTAGTCAGAATGAATGTAGACTCGATTCTTGGTGTCACTGATATTGGTTGGGGTCCAGATGAATCTAAGTTATGGATGAAATTTAATCATAATGGTTTTGATATAATTCGATTGTATTTAGTTGATGATTTTGGATTAAAGGTAGCAAAAGGTTCGCCATTCTATGGTAGTAGTATGGGTTGGAACTCAAATGGATCTAGGCTTTGGGTAATGGATAATAGTGATATTATAAATAAAATTCAAATATATCAGTTTGCTTCTAAGGATCAGTTAATGCGTTTTGGGGAGCAATTTATTTCTGGTGATGATGCAGGCTGGAGTCTAGATGGATCTAAATTATGGGTAAGGTTTAGAAATAGTGATTATAAATATATGATTCAAGCATACCAAATTGCTACTGGTAAATTGGTAAAAGTTGGAGAACCTGTGTTTGGTTCTGCAGCTGGCTGGGGTTCAGGTGGATCTAAGTTGTGGGTGTTGGATAGTCGTACGAAAAAGCTTCGGTTCTATAAAATTGTTAATGATAGATTAGAAGCAGTACCTTTACCTATTATGTCTGACAGAAATGCCAGTTGGAGTCCAGATGGGTCTAAATTGTTGGTATATGGCGAATTGTTAGCAACCGTTTATTTTGGTGATTAATATATAAGTTATATTAAAAGAGGGCTAAGAGTTTGATTTTCTTAGCCCTCTTTTAATATGCAAAATTTGATTTGTGTTTTTAAGATAATGCTTGGCATACCTGTGATAGCTCCAGAATAGTTTCATTGTCTGTGGTGTGGTGAATTGCATTCCAACCACAGGCTTGGGCTTGTTGACAATTGTCTAATTGATCGTCAATTAAGGTGCATAATCTTGGGTCACAATTAGCAATTTGAGCAGCTCTGCAATATATGGCATGATCTGGTTTTTTACAACCAAGTTGGCTTGAAAATAGAATCAGCTTTGGATCAACTTGATTGAATATTTCAGGAAAATGGGTTTCTAGTAGATCAATAGAGTCTTTATCCCAGTTAGATAGAATTCCAACGCGGCAATTTGGATTTTGGCAACAGGCTTTGAGTGTGGTTAACATAGCAGGTCTAATTTTACGGGTTTGGACTAGTTTTTCTGGTTTCATTAAGCGTGCTGCACTTAAAATAAAACGGCCTTCAGTTTTGCTTTTGAAGAACTTATCATTAGGATGAATGCTTGTTACTATGTTGACGAATTCCTGACTACTAACTTTGCCTTCCATCCAATCGCACATTAGCTCTGGGACCTGTTCTCCGTCCTGATGTGTGGCTGTGCCGCGAGGTGGGTTGCCAGTTTGATGGTCGATTAGCTCAAATAGGCGGGATGTGATCTTTTTAGCGTTAGGGTTGCCATATTTGAGTAAAAATTTCCATGGAATACCATTAAGCCAGGTAACCTGTGCTTTAGATGTTTCCAATAAAACATCCCCTAAATCAAAAAAAAGCACTGGTCGCGGGTCTGTTTCTGTACCTTTAATGGGTTGAACTGCATTGAAATTAGTACAGAAAAGTGTCACACTAAAGACGAGTAAAATGGTTACTGCTTTGGTAAAATTAGACAAAGTTTAACCCCTTATAATAATGAATCTAATTGAGTTACTTTAAGTTTAATTTGATAAATTAGTTTGTAAAATGGGGTAGGTGAGTATTATGCAAATGCATTTGCAGTATATGCAACAAGCAATTGAGATGGCTCAAAAGTCAGTTTCGGTGGGTGGTGGTCCGTTTGGGGCAGTTGTAGTCCAAAATGGTAAAATAGTCGCATCTGAACATAATCAGGTGACTCTAACTTGTGACCCAACCGCTCATGCTGAGGTAGTGGCGATCCGATCAGCTTGTCGTCAATTAGGACGATTTAATTTGTCAGATTGTCAGTTGTATACAAGCTGTTTTCCTTGTCCGATGTGTATAGGTGCGATTTATTGGGCTCATGTTGGAAAGGTTTGGTATGCTTCAACTCCGGTAGATGCGGCGCAGGCGGGCTTTGATGACCAGTTTATTTATGAGGAATTGGCATTGCCAATTGGAAAGCGGCAGGTGTCATTGGTGCAGTTGGCTCCACCAGAGACTGGTAATGAGTTTGTATTATGGCGAGTTAAATTAGATCGAATTGATTATTAGCTATGAGTTTGTATCAAGCTATTCTTCTGGACCATTATAAACATCCGCGGTGGTCTGGGAGACT
>JAHFBM010000068.1:0-907 GCA_023250055.1 bacterium
AAAACGCCTCAGGGTCATGTTAATATTCAAGTTCTGCAAAAATCTGATCAAGTAGTGAGCTGGGCAGATAATCACATTGATGCACATTTATTGACTAAAACTCGCCGGTCTGGGGCGATTAAGGTTGTGCAAATTAAATTGCCCAATTCGACTTTGACTTGCGATTTAAAGCAATCATTCTTCTTGCCAGTGCAAAATAAATGGCAAGAAGCTAGTGATTTGCAAGTCGGCGTGGCGCTTTTAAACTTTCAAGGCGAACTAGTTCAAATTTTAGACGTGCAGGTGTTGTCTAAGACCGCTCGAATCTTTAGCTTAGAAGTGGATCAGGCTCATACTTATTTTGTTTCGCATGATGAAGTACTAGTGCACAATGGCATTCCGATTCTGGTGGGACTGGCCTGGACCTTTGGTGGAGGATCATTTGAATTTGTAGGTGCCAATTTGATGGTGGGTATAATTGGTTGGTTATATGATCGTAATAGTAATAGTGTCAAAACTAGAGTGAACACTAGCCACTTGGATGAAGCTGTTAATGGTTGTTATCGCTCTAATGGATCTAACGGGTCTGATTCTGATGATAATGGTGATCAAGGTTCTGACGGGCGCAAGAATAAAACACCTAACCAGCTGGATGCTGAAGATGCAGCTAAGTTAGGCTTTAAAAGGGACAAAAACCCACCATTCAACTCGCATAATAGGCATGCTTTTAGAAAAGGAGACCGTTGGATAACTGGTGATATAGATGGTCATTGTGGGGGGCGCTGGAAGATGTTTAATGGGCGTAGCAAGCGATTAGGAACCTTCGATAAAAATTTAAATAAAATTGGAGAGTAAAGATATGAGTAATTTAAAGATTCATGTGCTTGATCCAGTTGTTAGGGTTTCTTACGATATGCCGTGTTGTATT
>JAHFBM010000068.1:917-4178 GCA_023250055.1 bacterium
TATTGGGGAGATTCAAATTGGTGATTTTAAAGAAACCTTTGAAATGCCATTGGTGGGTTGGGCGATAGCAGACTACCAAAAGCAATGGCAAGCCGGAACTGATCGGATTAAAACACATAATCAGTCATGTTTGGTAGCAGAATTGCATGATTTGAATAAGGTTCCCATGGCTATAATATGGGAGTTGTATAAAGAGGGTGACAAAATTTATATTCAAAACAGATTGTTGTATGGAAAATGGTTTCATAAACTGCTTAAGAAAAGGCCATTTACAGTTGAGACATGTTATGAATTTATTTCGCCCAGAGAGACTATGTCTGGAGAAGATCCAATTTCCGAATGGGTCATTGATTTGAAAGATTTGTAATTAATTTGTTCTAGATTGCTATGAAAATGCTGATTTTTACACCATTAGTTTTCTATTCTCGATCGGACGAAGATTCGTTTTTTGCTTGGCTTAATAAAGTGATCTGTCTAAAGAAATATGTTGGGATTGGGCGAGGGTTGCATTTGAGCCATGGCAACAAAAAATCTTTTAAAAAGAATTGTAAATTTTATGAAGTACTTAGTCTGTAAATCTGTGAAGTTTCGGTCAATCTATGACCGGCAAGTGTTACTAGAGCAGTTTGCGAGAGTTAGTTTGATTAGTAAAATTACTATTAAAGGCAATAGTATCTTCCTATATCTCGGTGAAATTGCAAGTGCTGATGATGGCGAGGTTCGGGCTTTAATTTGTCTCTTCTGGAGATATGGAATTAACATGCAGCAGTTAGCAATTTTTTGGACACCAGAAAATCAAGTTTGGCTGGGGCCAAGATCAGGAGCTTATTGGAGTAATTTAATTTTTCCCCGTGGGATACGCATATGAAATATGCAAGTGCAGAGTGGCCAGTGGTCTTGATTTGTAAGGGTGTTAGCTATTATGGTACGGCTGATGAAGATCTTTTCTTTGATTGGATTGAGCATATCCCATCTATTATAAAATTTGATGGTCGGTGGAAGTATCTATTTCTGCACTTTGAATCAGCCGATATCCCAGATGCAGACTTGCGTGAGCTACTTGCGCTATTTTATCGCTATGATGTTGATATGAAGCAGTTGGCGATATTTCTAAATCCAGGGAATAGCGTGTGGTTTTATGAGCAACGGCCAAATTATTGGCATACTAAGGTTTTTGGTGAACATAAATTATGAGTAATTTTTTAATTCATGTGCTCGATTCAAATGTTATTACTTCTTATGGCATGCCGTGCTGTATCGGGGAAATTCAAATTGGCAAATTTAAAGAAGCCTTCGAAATGCCATTAGAGTATTGGACAATAGCAGACTACCAAAAGCAATGGAAAGCAGGTATTGAGCGGATTAAAACATACAATCAGTCTTATTTGGTTGCAGAACTGCAAGATCCTAATCAAGCCCCTAGGGCAGTATTGTGGGTATTTTATAAAGAGGGTGATAAGATCTATATTCAGAATCATATGCTGTTTAGGAAGAGATTTATCAATTTACTTAAAAAAAGACCATTCACAGCTGAGACATGTTATGAATTTATTTCGCCCAGAGAGACTATGTCTGGAGAAGACCCGATTTCAGAGTGGGTAATTGATTTGATTAATTTAACTTTTCTTGACACAAAGTATCATGGTCAACCGAAGCGCAAAGAGATTGGGCGAGTGAAAGAGGCATTAGTGGACTATTTTGTTTATGACAATGAATATGGTTCAAGTGACGAGCTGTGGCAAAACTATAGCACGATGATTTGAAATTGGCAAAGTGTTATCATTTGTTTGTAGCTCCATAAATTTACTTTTTCTTATCTGTGATCAGACATTTTTTAATTTGTTGGGCAATGGCGCTGGCGCTATCTTGGTCAGAGTTAACTTCTAAATCATACTTAATATTCCAGTATACAGTGTCATAGTGGCTGCGAGCATGACCTTTGGGTGAGGTGCCGCGGGCGGTTTCTCGCGCTTCTAGTGTTTCAAGTGGGATGTTGATCTTGACCCAGTAAGTGGGAACAGTGCTTAGCTTAGTCTGCAAGTCTTTTATCCAAGCTTCTTGGTAGGCAATATAATCAATAATTACATTGCATCCAGCTTTGGCATATTCAGCAATGGCGCTATTCATGCCATATGCGACCCTGTCGCCTTCTTCACCAGCGAAAAGAGTAATTACTGGATTGCTTTGGTCGTCTTGAGTGGTAGTGATCCAGCGGATTGGATTAGGTTTTTGCCAAAAGGTTAAATTTTCCAGTGTGATATCCGGCATTGGTTTGTCAAAGAGGTTGTCGATTCCTAGTTTGATCCACAGGTTGGGCATCATTAAATTTTGAAACTCTTTTTGAATGGAGCTTTTTCCAGCCGCCGAAGGGCCATTGAGAACAATGACAGTGCCATAGAATTTAGTTTGGTGTTTTTGAATTAACATCCAACTTCCGACTAAAATTGAAAGAGTGATTAGAAGATAAATTATTTTCGATTGCATATTTGATTAAGCTCTTTTAATTGGCTAGCTTATTATAAAACCGCTTTAATCTTTTGTCAGACATGATAATATAAAATTTAACATCAGAATACTGGATTTGTAAAGCTTGAGCTATGGATTTGTTAAGAATCAAATAAGTATAGATGCGTAACGTTAGGGCGCAATAGATGGTTTTTGGTTGAGAATTAACTTGATTAAATTACCCATGTTTTGCCAACTTAGAACCTGACCCTGTGTCCAGACTTGATCTTCCTTGCCGCCATAGATTACATATCGTTGTCCCTCTGTTTTGCTAATTGATCGCCAGTATGCTAGTCCTTTAAAGAAGTTAGGAATAATAGTCTGACTAGATTTGATTTCAATTGGTACAATTACTTGTCCTTCATCTATGACGCAGTCAACTTCATTTCCAGTAGCATCTCGCCAGAAGTATAAACTAGGTAGCAACTCATGATTATATTGTTGTTTTAATAAATCTGAGATGACCAATGATTCAACTAATGCCCCACGCAGGGCGTGATTTAAAAGTTCTTCTGATGACTTGATCCTCAAAAGTGAGCAGGCTAGGCCAGTGTCGATAAAATATAGTTTGGGGCTTTTGATTAAACGTTTGCCGAAGTTGCGATAATAAGGTTGTAGTAAAAAAATAATATAGCTGGCTTCTAGGACTGAAAGCCAAGATCGAACAGTTTTTTGGTCAATGCCACAGTCATTGCTTAAGGATGAAAAATTAATCTCTTGTCCGACTCGTCCAGCACATAGGCCAATAAATTTTTT
>JAHFBM010000021.1 GCA_023250055.1 bacterium
ATTGCACCAAATTGACCTAGATATTCGACCAATGCATCACCCTGATAAACCTGACTAGCTAACATCTTAAATTTAAAATCAAAAATAGCTTGGACTAGCTCGTAAATCGCAATCGTACTAAAAATTGCTAGCAGATATGGCTGAGACAAAATTAAGCGAAAACCACCGCACAAGCCTGGTTGTGAAACTGTCGGCTCCAGGCTGCCATGCGCTTGATAGCCAATTAAATCTTGCGAAGGAGTTGTATAAATTAAATAAAAAACTAATGGAATAATAGCTAAAATCGCCAAAATACTATACAACGTCAAAGCACTCGTCCCCATGCTAACAGCATAATAATTAACAAATAACGACCCTCCAATATTACCAATTTGACCAATCGCTACAATTAGCCCATAACCACGTTGTGCTGATTCTGGCGTGGTAATATCTGCCGTAAAGGCCCAAAACAACGCCACCATAATAGATCCAAAGACTTTTACAAAGACATAAAATGCCAACCCTAATAACCAAGCACTCCAAGATCCAGCTAACCAGCCTGGCATTGAAATTTGATGCAATAAATACGTAAAGCCAATCAACAGTATGCTAAAGAAAATTGCCAGGACATAAAAAAGCTGCTGACGTGGTAGCCAGTCCACCAACTTACTATATAACCATAAGATTGGAATAATTGAGATCAAAGAAACTAACTGAGCATGTGGCAAATAACCAGCCCCAATTAGAGTAATAAAAATTCCATCTTTAATTGGGCGCAAGAACCAATATGTTCCAACGATCAGCGCAAACAGTAAACCTAGTAGAACAAAGCGCCGTAGCTCACCAGGTTGAAAATTAAATCCAATTGCCATGCCATCAAGATAGACCATGACAGGCATAAAAGCAAAAAGAGTTTATGCTCCTGAGACAATCTATAGCCAATTGCAGTAAGCCCTGCACAAACCAGCATGTCATTGCGAGGAGCCTTCTTTTGGCGACGTGGCAATCTACTGGCTAGCTTTTTAAGAGGATCGCCACACCCACAAGGGGCTCGCGATGACGCAGCATGCGCTACTAACCAGTATGTCATTGCGAGGAGCCTTCTTTTGGCGACGTGGCAATCTACTGGCTAGCTTTTTAAGTGGATCGCCTCGCCCACAAGGGGCTCACAATGACGCAGTGTACGCTACTAAGTGCGCATGGCTATACCTAATCAAAACAGGGGCCCTATATAATAAGGGCCCCTGCCAAAGCAACTTTAATAAACTATAATTTACATAAGTTTAGACAAGGCTCTATCCCAGAAGCAAACCTTGCTTTTCGCCAACAGCAACAGCTCTGGATCTATGCCATTCATACATCTAAGACTGGATAACAAGTAGCTATCAACTACAATATCTGATCGTTCCAGCAGCAATTTAACCATTTCAGCATTACCGCTACGAGCTGCCACAAATAGTGCCCCACGTCTATATTTATTTGTAGCATTAACATTTATATCAGATTGCTCTAATAACAATTTAACAACTTCAACATGGCCACAACTAGCTGCAGAATATAGTGGTGTATGTCCATCTTCCTCTAGAGCATTAACATTTATGCCGGGTTGACCCAATAACAATTTAACAATCTCAAGGTTACCATTAAAAGCTGCCAAATATAGTGGTGTACGTCCATCTACACCCGCAGCATTAACATCTATATCAGCTCGCTCTAGCAATGTTCTAACAATCTCAAGGTTACCAATACAAGCTGCCGTATTCAAAGGCGCATAACCATGATATCCATCTTTCTTATTAACATTGGCTCCGGCCTGCAAAGCCTTCCTAATGTCATCAATATCGCCCTTTGTGGTTGCTGCTAGAAGTAGATCGTCTGCATCTCTATCACACTTCACAACTTGCCCCACACCAGCTACCGCTAGAGCCGCCATGGCCATGTAGCTACGTACGCCAAAAACAGAACTACCTTGTTGCTGATCAACAATGACCTTGGGCAGACTATTAGACACAGCTAAGCGAGCTGCTGGCATAGATCCCAATAAGCGTGAAGCGTTAGCTGCTGAAACATGTGGTGCAATACGCCGCATTGCTAAAGCTGAACCACCAGCGCTTAATGCCACTCTTGGTACGACACGTTGCACTGCTGACATCAAATTAAGGCTGGCCAGGATCAGCCCTAAGCCAACTATTAACTTCTTATTCATAGTAACCCCTAATGTTTGATTAAACTTTAACTTGAATAATAACACAATCTGCCTATTTAGCAAAAGGGGTGACGGCCCTGAAATGGTTCACAATAATATTGCATCTATCGATTAAAATGAAAGCTCAATTTTACCCCAAAATCCCAAACGATTAAGCGCAGCATTATCGCCACCCCACTCAAACATTGTCCCGGCTCCCAAGAAGACTGGTGTAGTAAAATCTAACCAATGATGGCCAGCTGACAAGTAAAAGCCATGCACAGTCATGGCTGGATGAGCGGCCGAATTTAAGTCTAAATCAGCATCAGTTAAAGATTGATAAGTCTCATTTCCAGCACTATTTTTATCATTGTTCACAGTCAGATAATGATTAATACTGGCTTGATTGCAGCTAATGCCACCACCAGCATTATAATTACCTGATTGATCAACAATGCCAGCAACCGCTACCCCATTTGCCAAAGAATGCTGCAAAGTTAGCTCCTCTGCGCCTCGATGAAATAGATGATAGCCAGCCTCTAAGTGGAAATTATTTATTTTGTAAACCCAAGCTGTATTCAGGTCTCTAACCGTCCCAACGTCAACTTGCACAGGTAGAGTAAAAGAGTTTACGCCGGGGTTAAGCGCATCACTAGTTTTATTTAAATTAACCCACAGATAGCGACTCCATGGACGCCCCTGCAGGTCCATAGTTCTAAGATGATTAGTTGGCAAAAGCATTGTTCCTGCTGTATCAATTGTCCAATAGAGAGACTTATCACAATCTGCCCACAATCTAACACCTGCTGAAGCACCTGATAAAATTCCAAAATGACCGTTATTACCCATAGTTGGCTCAAAAAGAAACTCATTGGTCGGCTTGGCGCTAGTTGGTATAACAGCCCCAAAATAAGTATTAAGATAGTAATGTTCTTCTTGAGCATAGATATAACCGAGCTTTAGGTACAAATCTGCCAATCCTGCTTTAGTTTGAGATCCAGATATTTTATTATAATTCCAATCACTTTGGCGCAGGGCTGAAGTCATATTTCCAAATTTGCCAGCAGGCACGCTTGGATTAGCGCCCGTTGGCCCACCTGATACCTGAATTTCTTCTCGCAGGCCCAGCGAGGTCTTAACTCGAACAATCGGTGCAACAATCTCTATCCAAAATCCTTTATCAATATAATCTGACAAATGGTGTCTATAGGTAATTGCAGCACCACAGACAGAAGCTTTGGGAGCAAAAGTTAGCTTACTTTGAAATTTATAATTTGAAGATAAAAACGGGTCAGCATCTGTCGGCAAAGGTGCTGTCAAAACCCCAACATAACTAGCTATAATGTCAGCTGAACCACTCATTACTGCGGCTGAACCAAACTCGCCAGCCACCATGTCGGTTCGGTTGCTACCGGTTTGTCCTGGTAAAAAATATTGCGACAGCCCATCACTTGAAACACTAAGACTACCAAAGGGGGTCACCGTTAACTGTTGTTGTAAATCTTGATCTAAATATAATAACTGATTTCGCTTGGCTGCAAGCTCTTCTACCGAGGATGGCCGAAATGGCGCCGGTAGATTAAAAACAGTTCGACTAACAATCTTGGCAGACAAGCTCCCACTTAATAAAATTAGACTTAATATTAGAATATTCTGTTTGATGCTGTTCATTTAATCTCTGTTTTCATTTACAAGTTACTTACAATGCTAGCATATTACATAAACAAATCTTTCTCAAGTTGCGATCTAATCGCAATTACAGATCCATTTTGCATAGCATAAGCAAAACTGTTATAGTGAAGATCAGAAAATTTAACAGAATTAGATTAGCAATGGTTAGATGAATTTATGAGCTTACAAATAAATAACTCTATTCAAAATATCGATTCAATTAGACGATCTGGCGAAAATTTCTCTCTACTTTCAAGACAGGTCTGTCAAGTAGTTGTTGGCAATCAAGCAATTGTAGAATCAATCATTATTGGCATTTTATGCAATGGACATATTTTATTAGAGGGTGTTCCTGGAGTCGCTAAAACAACTTTAATTAAAACTATTGCTAATAATCTTGGTCTGTCATTCAAAAGAATTCAGTTCACGCCTGACCTGATGCCATCAGATGTAGTTGGAACGCTAATTTACAATCCCAAGACTCAAGACTTTGAAACTAAAAAGGGACCAATCTTTGCTAATATTGTCTTGGCAGATGAAATAAACCGCGCGCCATCCAAGGTTCAATCTGCGCTACTAGAGGCTATGCAAGAAAAACAGGTCACACTAGGAAATCAAACTTTTAAACTACCCGAACCATTCTTTGTTTTTGCTACTCAGAATCCAATCGAACATGAAGGTACATACCAACTACCCGAGGCCCAACTAGATCGATTCATGTTCAAACTCAACGTTGGATATCCCAGCAAACTACATGAAAGGGAAATTCTATATCAAACCGACCATATCACTCAAAATGTATCAATTATAAATGCCCAGGAGATCTTCCAAGCCCAAGAACTGGTTAAATCGATTTATACAGATAATAAGGTAGCAGAATACATCATTGATATTGTTCATGCGACTCGCACACCAGAAGACTTTAACTTATCAAACCTAACTGATTTAATTTCAATGGGTGCGTCACCTAGGGCCTCAATTGCAATTTATCAAGCTAGCAAAGCCAAAGCCTTTATCGAGGGACGTTACTTTGTAACGCCTGAAGACGTCAAATCGATTGCACCAATTGTTCTACAGCACCGAATTATTTTGAGTTACGCCGCCCAAGCCGACCAAATTCACACTAAGCAGATTATTAAACAAATCCTAGACTCTCTTCCAACTCCTTAAATAAATCTGCCGCTTGACAAACCTTCACAGAGCAAGGTATTGTTTCCAAAGTAATAATTTAGTGAGGATGTTTAGGTGAGTGTTAGACAACCACTGTGGATAATTAATTCTGTTCTATTAAGCCTGTTCGGGTTCGGACTAGGTTTAATTTTAATATGGCAACCAGTTATTCCTAAGCCAACTAGCATCACACCAAAACCCGTCATTCTTCAGCCCAAAAATATCGCACCTATTAATCCTAAAAGCATTTATGAAAACGACTTGTTTAAGACGCACATTAGTGAGATTAGCAATGAGGATATAAATGAACTAACTGGCTTGCCAAATCCACCAGAATATCAAGACTTCAAGCCAAAAAAGAATATTAAACCCGCCTTCATGGAGGCACTACCAATTACAATTACAGGTATTATGGTTTTTGCAGATGAGCTAGATAATCGTGCAATTATTATGGATAATCGCTCTAAAATAGAAACCATCTATAAAGTTGGCGATGACCTAGAAGACGCTCAAATTATCAGAATCTTGCGTAATCGAACTGTAATTGTCAGGTCTAATGGCCAACAAGAAACACTGTTCTTGCGCGAGCAAGATGCAATTAAAGAGCTAGAAATAATTGAACCTGACTGGGGAAATATAATTACAAAAGTAGATTCTAATAATTATCAAATAAATTTAGAAGAATTTACCAATCAAGTAAAAAGTTTATCACAAGTATTAGATGCATTAAATTTAATCACGGCCTATCGAGATGGCCAAGCAATCGGCGTTAAAGTTGGCAATGAATCAAACAACATGCTAATCAACCTTCTGGGGCTAAAACCAAATGATATTCTATCTGCCATAAATGATATCGACCTTGGCAATGTAGACCAGCGTGTCCTGGCTTATCAAAATATTATTGACCCTACAACCCCTAGCATTGTGTTAAAATTAATTCGCCAAAAAGAGCCGCTTACAGTTACATATCAACTAAGGCCAAACCTAGAACCTACAGATCTAGAATCTACAGATAATGTATCTGACTTTGAATCCCTATCTCAAAAAATAAATCTTCAAGATTTAGAAAATGCATCGACATTTAAAAATAAAATTAGTCAAAGCGTAGAGGTGAAGCATGAAGAAGAATAACAGCCTGCGCAAATTTATTTTAGCATTAACCTGGCTAACTAGTTGCAACTTTAATCTTGCCAAAAATACCGCCAAATCTGAGCCCAAGGTTACATTTAATTTTGAAAGCGCTAGTCTCAAAACATTTCTAGAAGAGGTACAGCAAATCTTCAAAGTTTCATTTATCTACGATGATGAAGTCAAGCCATCTCAAGGTGAAAGTAAAATTGAATCTAAGGATGTTAAAATTACATTTCGAACCAACCAGCCGTTTGAGGTTGTGCAGGCCTGGGTTGTAGTAGACTCATTCCTAGGAATCGCTGGATTATCTAGAGTCCCAGTTGGATCAGACAGTAAGGTTTTTAGAATTACTGAAGCTGGAACCGCTACTCGCGAAGCCTTACCAAGCTACATTGGAACCAATCCCAATGAACTGCCCGAAAGTGGGGTAATCCGATATGTTTACTTCTTAAGAAATAGCTCGGCTGAACAAATGAAACAGACTATTGGAGAGCTAAAAAGTAAAAGCGGCCTGCTAAACATTTACCCTGAACTTAATGCCTTGATATTTACTGATCATGCATACAATATCAAAACATTAATGCTAGTTGTTCAGGAGCTGGACTCAACTTGCAATCCAGTCGCCATATCCGTTCTAAAATTAAAAGAAGCTGATGCAACTGAAGTTGAAAAAATTTACAATGATTTAAAAGGTAAAAGTAGCTCACAAGGCGCTTCATATGGCATGCCTCTTCCCAAGGCCGACTCACAACACTTCTTGCAAGAAGCAACTGTAATTGCTGAACCGCGCACTAATACCTTGATCATCGTCGGGCCTCCCGAAGCCAATGCTAGAATCGAAAAGTTTATCTCCGAACACATTGATACTAAGCTCACCAAGAAACGCTCTAAGATCCACACAATTGAACTAAATCATATCCCAGCGGAACAAATTGCTGAGATCTTTACAAAAATCACGGACTTTGGCAGCGGTGGCAGCAGTGGCGGTTACGGCGCCTCCAAAGAAGCCGACAAATATTTTAGCAAAATGATTTTTGAAGCTGAAAAACAAAGCAATCGCTTATTAATTCGTGGCGAAGAAGAAGACTTTAAAGTTGTTAGCGAAATCATTAAAGGAATGGATAAAGCACAGCCACAAGTTGCTATGGAGGTGTTAATTGTAAATCTGATTTCCACCAGCGACAAAGGCACCAGCTCACAGCTTAATAATAAAAAGAGTGGACCAGTCAACTTTCAAACATCTGGTTTTGGAGGCTCTGGATCATCTGATACTGGTAGTGGCATTCAACTCAGCAGCGACAATAGTTTAGTCACCAACCTAATCAGTTTGGCAACCAGCTCACAAGTTGGTTCAACTGTAATTTCACTTGGCAAAAACAGCGTTTGGGCTCTCTTGAGCGTTTTGAATCAAGACAGCAAGACTAATGTTTTATCTAACCCTTTCTTGGTAACAACCAATAAATACCCAGCCTCAACCTCACTTGGTCAAACCCGTCGAATCGACACTGGCACAGTTCAAGGTAGTACTAACAGTCAAGCGGAAAAAGGCGATGCTGAAGCTAATTTAAGTGTTAAAATCACACCCAGAATCAACTCGATTGATTTAATAAATTTGGACATTGATATTATAATTGAAGAGTTTACAAGCTCTGAGTCTAACAATGGGAACAAGAGCGTTAAGACTCTACATACCAATGCCACAATTGCTAATGGAGAAGTATTGGTGCTGGGAGGTCTCAGCAAAGACTCAAACAAAGCTTCCAATGGTGGCGTACCGCTATTGAGCAAAATTCCAATTCTTGGAAGCCTTTTCAAAAGCAAAAGCCAAACACTATCCAAAGAGAACTTAATTATATTTATTACGCCGAAGGTCATTCGCCCTGAGCATAATCTAGGTAACTATACTAAAAATAAAGCTGATTATATTACCGATATTATGCAAGAAATCGACCGTCAAGACAGACCACGAGACCCGATCGCACGCTGGGTTTTTCAAAACAAAACCAAGCAAGAAACAGAAATTATCGACCAGTTTATGGCCAAAGATGATTTTGCAAACAAATCCGAACAGCGCAATCGCAAGCAAATTTCTTCAGCCATAATGACTGGCCCAGAGGTGACAGCATGATCAAAAGCTTATTTTTGCCCGACTCTATTTTCACACAACACGTCATCAGCTTAGAGCTAGGCCGCACCCAGATCACAGCCTGTCAGCTGCAACAAACTGGATCTAAAATTAAAATTGAAAAACTCATCACTGTTCCAATTGAACAAAATAGCGAACAGATGCAAGATGAGCAAACGGTTTCTGCTCTTAGTTTAGCCCTATCCCAACTCAAGGGTGATCAGATTCGATTGTCATTAAGCAATAACTTAATTATCTTCAAGGAGCTAACTGTTCCATTCTTAGACTATCAAAAAATCAAATTAGTATTAGGTTTTGAAATCGAATCTGAACTGCCATTTCCACTACATGAAGCGGCGCTAGATTTTATCATTACTAGCCAGGACTTAGTTCAAAAAACTAGCACACTACTAATTGCAGTTACTCAAAAAAAGCATTTGGACGGATTCTTAGAAATATTTACTCAGCTAAAAAACAAACTTAATATTCGCACTGTTACAATTGATTTATTTGGACTATATGGACTTTGCTCACTACTGCCCGATCAAGAAATAAACAATTATCAAATTCTACTCGATCTTGGTAAAAACAGTATTACGATTATTTACTTGCTAAATGGTCAAATCAAATTAATTCGAAACCTGCCATATGGAATCAATACAATTATTAACCGTATCGCTAGCGCATCCGGCAAATCCAGCAATGAAATCACTGAAGGATTAATGCGCTATGGAGTAGAATTGCCGAATGCATCAAATTCTCAGACTGAGTTTAAAAAATTAATTAACGATCTGATTTTCACCATGAACTCATTTAGCTCACAGCCAAACTATCAGCCTATTAAGCAGATCTTAGTAGTTGAAAGCAACTCTCAAATTAAAGATTTAACCAATTATCTGGCAGAGCAAACCAGCTTGACATACGAACTATTTGATCCAAGAAAATTAGCTAATATTAAACAAGTTGTCTTAGCGGATGGATTGAGCTTAAATCAAAACTATCTCCCCGTAATTGCTGCTGCAGTTCAAGCTCCTATCAATCAAAATTTTAACTTGTCTCCAAATATAGCTGCTGAAAATAAAATTATTGATTATCAAATTATTACAGCCATGACATTAACGCTGGCAATCTTTGGATCACTTTATGCTATCAGCTCTATGCAAATCAGCCGAACCGAAACTATCTTGAAAAAATACCAAACTGAAGCTCTAAGAAAATTAAAGTCTACATTTAATATCAATGATCCAAGTACAGACCTATCTGACTATATCAATCAAGCTGAAGTAAAAGTAAATGGCGAAAAGAAGCTTTGGTTCTCATTTTCTAATCAAACCAAGTATGTTTTTTCAAAATATTTGCAAGAACTTAGCCTAGCAATTGATCTAAATAAAATTAACTTAGACCTTAAAAAACTAATTATATCTGATGGTATCATGACGCTGCAAGGCTCGGTAGACAAATTTGATGATCTTTATCCGCTAGAAATGGCACTCCGAGAGATTAGTGTCTTTAAGCATATTACATTCCCACAAGAAACAAGCTTTGTAATCAAAATTACATTACAACAAGGTTATGAGGAGGCATCATAATGGAATGGCTTAAACCTATTAATCAGTGGATTTCTAATTTAGGACAAACCGAGTTTAATAAATATTTGGCGATTTACCTAAGTAGCATCGTTGTTATTGCCAGCCTAATCGGCTACCGACATTACAGTCAAATGGCAAAATTGCGGCAAAAAATTCAATATGTAAACAACCTACGCTTAGATACAAAAAATATTCTATCTCGTGATGAAGAAGTTAAGCATCAAAAAAACATTGTTGATAAGGTGCTTAATGAGCGCAAAAACTCCTTCAAACTCAAACATTACTTCGAGGATGCCATTAGCAGGCTAGGTCTTCAGAATAATATTCAAAAATATGATGCATTTGTTAGTAATCTAGAACATCTCCGGGCACAAGGCTACTCTGAGGTTAGAGTTGAAGCAAGTCTAACGAACTTAAATACCAAGCAATTAGTTGACCTGCTAGCTGATATTGAAAAGAATAGTATTATTTATACTAAATACTTAGAAATTAATCGTTCAAATAAAGCGCCGGTCATTGACGTTATTTTAACAATTGCAACTTTGCAACTAGACACCAATGAGATCGCGGGGTAACTATGAAGATTAAATATATTAACGTTATTTTTAGTCTAGCTACTGCATTCAGTCAAATGGGGTTAATAATGGCTGAATGCAAAGTTGATGCCAATGCAGCTGATCGAAATACCAAACAGCTATTACAACTTACTGAACAAAAAAAGTCTGGCCAAACACTTGTTAAATTTAACTATGTTAATGAAAACCTAATTAATATTATTAACGAGTTAGCAGAAGCTCAGGGTATCAATATTCTATTTCCAACTGATCTGCAGAAAATTGAATTTAATGTCACCCTGAATCGGCCGAATAAAATTACCATCCAAGAGGCTTGGTGCATTGTTAACACCTTCTTAGATATCATGGGATATGCTTTAGTGCCAAGGGGGCTTTCTTATGAAATTACCTTGAATAGAGACATGAGTCGTGAGGCACTAGATACCTATATTAATATACATCCAGACCAGCTTCCAAACGATGACCGTAAAATTAAATACCTTTATTACCTACAGAACATCAACCTAAGCAGCCCAACTGGTGGTCGCAACAACCTAGAAACCATCTTGCGCGACATGCTACCCGGTATCCCATCTAGCAACAATATCAAAAGTGACACCAAGGCTAATTGTTTAATTCTAATTAGCCGAGCAGATGCAATTAAATCTGCCATGCAAATTGTCATAGCTCTAGATAAAGAAGGCTTTCGCGAAGCAATTGAGATCATCCCCCTCAAGCACACTAATGCTGGAAATATTGTAAAACTATTAAATGAATTGATTCAAAACAAGTCCAGTTCACAGCAATATCGATATGGTCCATATGGTGGCGGTATGCCAAATACTGGCCCTGATGAAACCTATTTTGCTAAAAATACAAACGTTGTAGCAATTGAACGAAATAATGCAGTTGCTATTATGGGCAAAACCGATTCTGTGAATAAAATTAAAAACTTTATCAGCAAATATCTAGACATTGCAGTTGATGCCAATAAGGCCATTCTCCATACTAAAGAGTTACAATATCTTGAAGCTGAAGATTTGGCTAAGATTCTACAACGACTAGTTAAGGCCAAAGTAGATAACATGCAAGCCTCTTCCAGTAAAGATGCCCTTAGTGAAGTAATTATTACAGCAGAGAAAACTAGCAAGGCTGAAACACTTAAACAGCTAGATATTATTAAAGACAAAGATAAAGTTCAAACTCAAAACCCAACTGCCAGCACTAATCAATATGTTTCTAGCAGCAATAGCTTAATTGTAGCTGCTAGAGAACCAGAGTGGCAAACTATTGAAGCGCTAATTAATGAAATCGATCAACCGCAGCCACAAATTATTATTGAGACTCTAATTGTTGATTTATCTATTTCTGACAATAGCAAACTGGCCTCACAACTTCGCAACGTCAATCAGTATGGTAATCCACAAGCATTTAACTTTCAGTCGTCTCAAATTGGCGGTCCTGTATTAAACTATAGCGGGAGCCCACTAACACCAACCACTAATGGTTTGGCTTCAGACCTTTTATCTGCCGGACAGCTCAGCGGCACAACTGTTACTAAGCAATTAGCCGGATTAGTTGATAAAGGATCGACCCTAATTTCATTCAATGATGGCGATGGAATCGCCGCACTACTTTCTTTATTCAAAGGTCAAAGCAATGCCAAGGTCCTATCGCAACCCTTTATGACAACCTTGAACAATAAACAGACTAGCATTACATTATCTGATAAAAGAATTGTCGCGGGGGCTGTTAGTCAGCAAAGTACCGGTGGTCCAGTAATTTTAAAAAATGATACAATCACGGCTGATTTAAAATTAGATATCCTGCCAAGAATTAGCCGGACAGGAACAGTTAATCTTGAAATCATTGTTCATGCCAGCGAATTTCAAGACCCTGGCAGCGAGGACAATAACACCATTTTAACGCGTAAAATTCAAACTAACGCTAATGTCTCTGATCAACAGGTCCTGGTGATCGGTGGACTTACAAAAATTTCTGACAAAACTTCCAAAAGTGGTTTGCCAATCATTTCTAAAATTCCTATTATTGGAAATCTATTTAAAAAGCGCTCTCAATTATCTGAAAAAACAACCCTTATGGTTTTTATTTCACCTAAAATAATTCAGCCCAGGACCGATGGCATTAATGATTTTACTCAAAATCAGCTAAGCTTTGCCAAGCGAGAATTAGTTAAGGAAGACAGAGTCTTTGACAACCTATCTGACCCAATCACCAGAATTTTATTCTCAGCCAAAGGACAAGGCAATAGCGACCTAATTCAAGATTTTTCTGAAAAAACAATCTTTGAGGATAACAAAAAAAATGGCGCAATCTCCAAGGCCATTCAATAAATATAATTTAGAAATAATCCTATGGTGTGGCCTAATCGCACTAGGAATATATTTAATCTTATTTGTTATAATAGACTGCCAGATCCCAACCCTGCTTAAAATTCCAGTTTTCCCGATCTTTGCCATAAAATGCGCTATAAAACGACGCCCGATTTTTAACATGATATCTTATGTCAACAAGTTAATTCCAATTTTTGGAACTATAATGATTGGACTGGGACTTGCTGAACTAGGACAAAGACTAGGGGACAATTTAATAAAAAAAACATCATATAAAATTTTAGTCTTTGCCCATAAATTATTAACCTGGTACAGCTTATATACAATTGCAATCGCCGCACTATCACTATTAAACATAATTCCACTATGGCCAGCAACTGATAACCTCTTGGGGCTATCCATCAAATTAGCCACCACTCCACTACTGATCCCATTATTACTTCTAAGAGTATCCACAAAGCTAACCTTGCTGCTGCTGGGAGGCGCCATAATTGGATATGGCATATTTAAAATTTACAAACTAAGAATACAGCCGATTGCTAAAACATATTTCATTAAGCTAACTTACTATGTCTTTGCTACTACTTATGGGCTATACTTAATCTCACTTTTACTGTTACTGCATTTTAATCTACCACTATTTGACTTTATTCAGACAATGCTCAAATCGAAAACTGATCTGCTAATTAATACATCGATCTATGCATCCATTCTACTGCCAAAAGTTATTTTATTAATTTGGGGTTGCTTGATTTTAAAATATAGTTTATCCAAAACAACACCTGTGAAAGCGGTTAATCCAAAATGAAAAATATATTGATAATACCCATCCTCTTATTTTATATGCCCAATCTATTTAGCTTAGTTAATCTCCAAGATCATGGTGACCGACTTTCTCTGTCCACGGCATACGGAACAACTACCATAGATGAGCCTGTTTTGATTGAACTAATTAAGAGCCCGGCTTTTCAAAGACTTAAAGGTATTCGACAATATGGCGTGATGTGCCACGCCCGACCAGAACCAGAGTTTACTCGTTATCAACATTCACTAGGTGTATTTGCAATCACTAAGAAATATAATGCTGAACTAGAAGAGCAAATAGATGCGCTATTGCATGATGTATCTCATACAATCTTCTCTCACGTTGGAGATCGTTTTTTTAAGAGTAGCTATCTTATAGACGGCAAGGCATCATATCAAGATACAATCCACGAATGGTATTTAGAAAAATCCGGTATTACAGATATCCTGGCAAAGTACGGATTTAATCAAGCTTGTTCAAATAAAGCAAAACAAAAGCATCTCTGTTTTGACCAAGACCTG
>JAHFBM010000022.1 GCA_023250055.1 bacterium
ATGAGCTGTTAGGATGGTATCAGTGGGCAGTAGAAAATAGGGTTAAGCACCCACTAATTTTAATAGCCAATTTTATTTTTGAGTATTTAGCGATTCATCCCTTTCAGGATGGAAATGGTAGAACTAGTCGTTTGATAACAAATTTAATGTTACTACGACAGGGATACTTGTTTGACTTGGTGGTCTCTCATGAGCGGGTGATTGAAAAACATAAAGTTGACTATTATTTGGCGCTTAATAAAACTCAGTCGACGTGGAAGAAGGAGCATGAGGATATTACGCCGTGGCTTATGTTTTTTTTGAATGTAATTAAACTACAGAGCGACCAAGCGCTTAAAATTATGTTAGGTGAGAATATTGAGTATTTGCTCTCTGAAAAGCAGCTAGTAGTTTGGCAGTGGGTAAGTGAATTAAGTGCTGAGTTTACTCGCAAAGATGTAATTGGGGCGACCGGCTTTCCTGCGAGAACAATTGAGTCTATTATTAAAAAATTGGTCGATTTAAAGCAAATCGAATCACTTGGAAAGGGGGCGGCAACTCGCTATCGAGTGATTCAAAAATAGCTTGGTTGTTTTGTGATTTAAATTGTTTTTTCAGGATAGGTTGAATGAGAGCGTTCTCTAATTAGACGGAGCTCTTCTAGTGATTCTTGACTAAGGGGTGTTGCTTCTATAATTCCATCATAGATAATGACATCTTTATAAGGCAAAACGATGGTTTTGGCGAGGACTGGCAGTGGTAGATTGAGAACTTCTGGAATTCCTTGACCTAGTCCTATGAGGCCAAATTCTTGTCCCGATACGGTTTCAGCAATAGTATGCGTAGGTGTTTGTGACTTTATAATAAAGGTTCCGCGAGCTATGTACATCCATGATCGAACTAGATTGGCGTCTTCGTCATTGAGATTGGCATATTGAATAAATGTTTCAATAAAATGCTTGTTATCGCTATTTTGCCAACGCTTACGAATATTTAAAATTTGATGATCAGTAAGTTCTTTTGTGCGAGCTTTTTTGATATTGTAATATTCAATTGCTAGGAAATCTAATCCAGCTAATAGATCGCAACATCTGTCAGAGTCTACTTGGTTTAATTTCATTCAAAGGCTCACTTGAGTTGCGATTTTTTTAAAAAACTATTTATCTTTATAATTATAAATCGGTAGTAAATGGGTGTCAAATCTTGCTCAAGTGTGTGATATTGCAATCTTTTTGTAGATATATGGAGGAGAGAGTGGGATTCGAACCCACGATTCCCATCTCTAGGAATAACGGTTTTCAAGACCGCCGCATTCGACCGCTCTGCCATCTCTCCATATAACTTATTAATACTAATTAATGAATTAGTATTGGTCTGCTCAACCGTAGCTACTTAGCGAAGGCTGGTGCGCCCGGAAGGAGTCGAACCCTCAACCTTCAGATCCGTAGTCTAACGCTCTATCCAATTGAGCTACGGGCGCCTAAAATTTCATTGCAAAGATCCAATGAATTCTAGATTAACTCATTTTTGATACTTCGGCAACTAGAAACCCATTAAATTTACTTGATTAGTAAAGGTGCAATCGCTTAGTTGCTAGAATTTCCCATTGGGCTAATTTTAATTAATTAGATATTGCCCTGTTGGTTCTGGCTTGCCTAGCCGTAGCTGTTTAACGAAGGCTGGTGGAGAGAGCGGGATTCGAACCCGCGTGCCCCTTACGGAACCCTTGCTTAGCAGGCAAGTGCTTTTAGCCTCTCAGCCATCTCTCCAATAACTATTGCATCAAAAATGTAAAAGACATAATCTGGATCGTATAATAGAAAGAATAGAATATTTGAATTTTTATGCAAGTTGTTTACAAAAATGGCATTAATTTTTGAGTTAAAAGTTACACCTAATTCTGGTCGTCAAGGTTGGCAGATAGATAAATCAGGTATTTTAAAATGTTTTTTGAAAAGCGTGCCAGAGAATGGCAAGGCTAATCAGGAGCTGATTAAGCTTCTAGCAAAGGCTTTGCGGTTACCACTTAATGCGATTATAATTTTAACTGGTGATACTAATCGCAAAAAGCGCGTTAAAATAGAATCGGATATAAATTATCAGCAGTTATTAGATTTGCTGAATATAACACATCAAATAAAGCTTTTTTGAAAAAAGGGAGTAAGCTGCGCGATGCCAGTATTTAAATGGGTTGCAACTGATTTGACTGGTAAGATTTATCAAGGGATAGATTTCTCAGTTAATCCTAATGAGCTAGAACAACTTTTGTTACAACGTAGCTTGGGTTTAATGCGTTATCGCTCTAAGCGTCGGTCAATTTTAAATGGTGCACGGGTTAGCCTTGATCAGCAAATTAATTTTTTTACAGACTTGTTAAACTTGCTGCAAGCAGGCGTCCTGTTGCCACAGTCTTTGCAGATTTTAGTTCATCAAGTTCAATTGCCAGTTTTACGATGTATCGTTAGTTATTTGTTGTATCAAGTTAAGAATCAGGGTTTGACTTTAGATCAGGCACTGCAGCCATTTACAAATATTTTTGGTGGGCTTGCGCTAGAGACCATTAAAGCAGGCTGCCTGGGGAGCAATCTGGAGTTAGCGGTCCAGAACGTTATAGTTTATTTACAAGCTCGCCAAGCTCTGCGGCAACAGTTGCGCAAGGCTTTAATCTTGCCAATTGCAACCATGATTATATTTTTGATTGTAACTGGAATCGTATTGATTGGGATTGTGCCACAGTTCGCGATAATTTTTGATCAAGCCCAAGTGCCTTTAGATGCGGCTACGCAATGGGTTTTAGGTGCGAGTCTATTTATCTGTAGCTTTCAAGCATTAGTTTGGGGTGGGTTAATTTGGTCTGGTTTGGTATTTATATATTTGATGTGCCAGACTAGAATTGGTCAGTATTTGGCCGATTGGTTAATTTTACGGATTCCATTATTGGGCAGTCTGTCTTATTGGCACAATTTGGTTAGCTTTTTACAGGCGGCATCACTTTTATTGGACGGTGGTATGCCGATTGTAGAGTCCTTTGATCAGGCACAGGCTGTTTGTGTTAATCGGGTATTGCGTTTGCAAGTGCAGCAGATGACCAGTCTTGTACGGCGTGGAACAGATGTTAGCACAGCTATGTCAAAAACAAGTAGCCGCTTTTTTGGCAATGATCTAGTAACAATGGTCAAAGTTGGTGAAGAGGGGGGGCGCTTGTCTGAGATGTTTCAGCGCGCTGCACAAGTTTATCAGCAACGCTTTGTAAATCGCCTACAGTTAATTTTGAGTTTGCTGCAACCAGCTATGATTATTCTGTTGGGTATTTTAGTAGCGGGGTTAATTTGGTCTATCTATATTCCAATTTTTAATTTACCAACTGTGATGAATTAATTTTGACGAGGAGTGGCTTTTTGGTTAAGATTAATAGTGTTAAGTTTCTTTTACATATCTAGCCGGGGTGGCGAAACTGGTAGACGCACGGGATTCAAAATCCCGCGGTGGTAACATTGTGCCGGTTCGAGTCCGGCCCCCGGCACCAAGCTCCACGTCTTTGCGAGGAGCTTCTTGGCGACGCGGCAATCTACTTGCTAGAGAAGATGACAGGCTATGCTCTGGCGCGCCAGGCTTATTTCACTAAAAAATTCTTAAATAAGAGAGCTGTGATGTCATTAGATTGTGTTTTTTGTAAAATTATTTCCAAGCAAATTCCTAGTCAACCATTATTAGAAACGGATGATCTGATTGTAATTAAAGATATTGCACCGCAGGCGCCAATTCATTATTTAATTATTCCCAAAAGACATATTACTAATGTAGCGGCCCTACAGTTAAGTGATAGGGATCTAATGGGAGATTTGATTCTGGTAGCTACCAAGTTATCACAAATGGTTCCAGCGTCAGCATTTCGATTAATTACCAATAATGGTGCGGCTGCAGGTCAATCAGTATTTCATTTACACTTTCACTTCTTAGCTGATAAGGCGAATTAAAAAGATGACGCTTGTAATTGGACATCGTGGTGCGCGGGGCTATGTGATGGAAAGCAGTTTAGCTAGCTTTCAGAAGGCGCTTGATTTAGGAGTTGATTATGTTGAACTGGATGTTTGGCAGTGCAAATCAGGAGAGACTGTAGTTTTTCACGATCAGCGTTTAGACCATCTTAGTTCAGGTACAGGTCTGATTGTAGATTATAGTTGGCAGCAGTTGCAACAGGTTAATTTAAAAGATGGCAGCGCTATTCCAACATTACAGCAGGTTCTAGATTTGATTGATCATGAGTGCGCTGTGAATATCGAGTTAAAAGGTTCAGGAACAGCCGCTCCAGTTGCACAGATTATAACTAATTATTTGCAAAAAAATTGGAGTCGGACGGATTTTTTAGTTACTTCATTTAATCAAATAGAGCTAGTGGCTTTTCATCAGTTATTGCCACAAATTCCATTCGGTCCAATTCTAGAAGGTATTCCATTGGATTATGCGAACTTTGCACAAAAAATGGGTGCCACTCATTTAATAACTGATTTTTCTTGTGCAACCCCAGAGTTTATAGTGGATGCTCAAGCTCGCCAAATTCGGCTTTGGGTTTATACTGTAAATTACCAAGATGATATTGATGCAATGTTGGCGATTGGCGTGGATGGGATTATTTCAGATTATCCCGATCGGATTTGCGCTAAGTAGCAACTAGATTATATGGAAGTATCTATGTTGGGTCAGTTTAAATTAAAATTATTTTTGTCTTTATGCTGCGTGAGCATTAGTGTACAAGCCGCTCAGCAGGATCATCCTACAACAGCTCGAGCAGCTGTCAAAGATGGTAGCAGTTTTGTGTCACGCCATCCGGTTGCCGTTAGTATGTTTGCAGCATTGGCGATTGGAACAAGTGTACTAATTGGTAAAGAGCGCAAACTGCGGTTGCAAGAGGGAGTTGGCTCACATGCTTTTCCTGGTTTGGCAACTGTACTTACTAGTCATTTAACACCATATTTAGTAGGGCCATTATCAGGATTTGCAACTCGATTGGTAGTGCGAAGTGCAAGCGCTTTGGATGAGTCTAAAAAAATCAAATCGCAAGCAGAAGATGTACGAAATCACGCCGCAGCTGTTCACGCTGCTGCGACTGCTCATGCAACAGAATTAGAGTGTGTGACAAAGACGGCTAATGTTTTGAAATTGCAGCGGGTGCCGACTGTTAAATCCAAGGTTGAGGCTAATGGTGTAAAACTAGGGAAATTCGGGTCTGAGTTGCAAGCTAATCAGCAGCTAACGGCTGTTCGGTTATCAGCTTTAGCAGGCAGTATTTCGGCTTTTCAAGTTGAGCTAAGCCATCGTACAGACCAGCAAGCAAGATTATGGACCGCGATTTCTACTCAGAGGAACCTCTTGGTTCAATTGTCAGCGATCAATCAGGATAATTGTGCTCGGTCGCAGGAGCTGTCAGGGCAGATTCGCGCAGGCCTTAATTTATTTAGGGGGCATCCTAGATGAAAAAGATTTGGTTGTGCCTGAACCTGTGTTTTAGTATAAATCTACAAGCTACTCCATTTGATACAGTGCGTTCATATTTGTTAAAAAAAATGGATACGCCTAATAGTCGAGCCTATGGTTCAGCTTTAATTGGTGGAGGCTGTGCAATTGGGCTTGGTTTGAGTGGATTTGCAACAGCGGCCTTAGCGGCAGTTGTAGTTGGTGGAGTGGGTTTTACCCACTATTGTGTTAATGGTGTGATTCCTAACTTAAAAGGTGCGCGAAAGCATTTAGGTAAAGCACGTGTTTTTTTAAATAAAACGCAAGAAATCGGCAATTCTAATGGTGAGTCAGTTCAGAGACTTAAATCAGACCTAGAAGCAGTTAATGCGACGTTGCATGAAGTCGAATTGCAATTGGGGCAACAAGGCCGGGCAATTGTAGATTTACGTACGCAGGCCCAAGCAAATCATGACGATAATATAAAAGTCATTCAACGTTGTGATCGAGATTTTTTTTTGCTGCGAGTTGTACACGCTGAGCAGGCTAGGCAAGATAGAGGTCTGCTAGCGCATGTTGACCAGCAAACCGAACATATTAGAGCGCAAATTATGGCAGCAGAGCAGCTTGATGCAGAGCAAAAGCGGCAGATGGAAGACGTGTTAAATGTTAATACTCAGATTGCAAGTTCAATTACGAATCGTCAAGTAGCGTCAGGTTTGCTAACTGCTGATTTTGTAGCGCTATCTTTGCCGCGGCCTAAGCGTTAATAAAATATTAGATTCTGTTGAGTTTTGAAAATAGATATAATATTTGTTAGGATTGTGCTTGTTTTTTACGTCATCGCGAACCCCTTTAGGGGTGTGGCGATCCACTTTTTTAACTTTTTAAGCAGATTGCCGCGTCGATTCACTCCTCGCAATGACCCAGCCTCTGCCAGGGCTACGGCGGGCAAGTCGTGCTGGTTTGTGCAGAGCTTACTGCAATTAGCTATAAAGTCTTAATTTTGCAGCAAGCTCTGGATTAATTAGATCGAAGTATCATATTATTATGTTCTAATGCGTATGCTAGTCGATATAATTCAAAATAGTTTACTTTAGAATTATAAAATTAGTATTCTCCCTGGTTGTAAGATCTTTTAATAACGGGGGAGCTAAATGTTTAAACGTATAAATTTTGATTTCTTTGTACAACCAATTGTACAAGTTGGTTTAATTATAATAGTGGGTATCTTGCTGTGTGTTATGTCTTGGATTGGATTAAATCGTCCAAGCATGTTTGATCCGCAACCAGATTTAGGCCACAATATCACAGTAACTGCACCAGTGCAGATTAAAACCGGTCTTTTCATTAATAATTTTCTTAACTTTGATTTGGTAAAAAATGAATTTGTAGTCTCAGGGACCGTTTGGTTTGACTTTGATGCAAATCAAATAACCTTAGAAGAGCTAGAGCAGTCGGTTTTTAGTAAGGGTAAATTGGATGCGCCAGCAATGTTGCGTGGTCATTCTAAGCCATTAATTGAAGAAACTGGTGATCGAGTTTTTGCTCAATATCAAATTCAAGTTAAATTTTCTTCTAATTTAGATCATAGTCGCTATCCTTTTGATAGTCACCGCCTCTATTTGACTTTAAATAATCCATATTTAGATAGCAGTAAGTATCAATTTGTTTCTGACCAGACTCAATTGATGATCTCAGGTAATGCGCATACTCCGGGTTGGCAGGTGATTGGCAAGCAAGTGCAGACTGGGATGGTTACCAAGAAAATCGGAGCAAGTAAGGCGATTCACTATCCACGAGTTATCTATTCTATAGATTTTGTCAGAGATAGTTTTAAAGATATTCTATTGTTACTCCTGCCATTAATTGTGGCACTATTTATGGCTATGTTTGTCTTCTCATATGATCGTGGCCACTACGAATCAGGTGTGCTGTCTGTTAGCGGTACAACTGTAGGTGCAATGGTTGGGTATCGATTTGTGATTAATAATGTAGCGCCACGAGTCCCATATTTTATGTTAATTGATCACTTGTTTGATCTGTTCTTACTTCTCGCTTTTACAGTCTTTCTGTTTAATGTTTTTAATCTATTAAAGCGTAACTATAGTGGCTTAATGATTTTGGCACTACACGGAACATTACTATTTGGCTGGGGATACTTATTATTCTTTTGGCATCAGTAGGGGGCTTAAGTTATCTAGCTGACTAATCACTTGACTGTGAACATATTTAGTCTTAGCTTTTGCCATAGATTGTTTAAGTTATGGAGTGTAATTTTAGGAGAAAAGTTAATGAAGTTAAAATTGACATTTGTGATTTTATTACAATTTGTGACCATTGCTGTTGCAGAAGATCCGTCTGCAGTGGAGCGAGCAGTTGTTGAATCTAAGCAACCGATTACACCTAGCTTTTATAATGGCGTGATTCATTTGTCAGATTTAAGTACCTCGGCTACAGCTGGAGGGGCGATGTATACAATTAATGCGCCTGGTCGTTATTATGTGGCGAATGATTTAGGAATTGCACCTAGCAATTCTCGAGTTGCTGCGATCAAAATTACAGTAAGCAATGTGTTTTTAGACATGAATGAAGCAACAATTTATCAAAGAACAGGTAATAGTCAGACTGGCCTGATGGGCATTGAGATAACTAACTATGCTTCTAATGTGACAATTGTAAATGGCAAGATTAATGGTTTAAATGTATCAGATACTACTGAGCAAAATGCTGGAGTAGTAGTTGGTTCTGGTACTTACAATATTACTATTGAAGATGTAATGGTTTTTGGTTGTGAATCGGATGCTGATGAGGTTGCTGGCTTTCTATTAAGTTCTTGTGAGAATGTGAAGTTGGTAAACTGTCAGGCGAATAACAATACCAATACCAAGAGTGGAGCATCTGGTAGTAATGGAACAGTAAATGGTTTTAAATTAAGTAGCTGTTCGTGCTGTGTTTTGCAGGGTTGTTATGCTAATCGTAATCATAGCACTGATCAGAACAGTTATGGAATTAGATTGGTGTCATCTACTTATAATAAGATTTTAAATTGTATGGCTTTAAATCAAATATCAAATTCTAATACTTCCGGTATCAATGTAGTTGGCTTTTATAGTACTGGTGGCAGGGGAAATTTGTTTGATGGTTGTGAGTCGATTGGGAATCAATATAACGGTGTGAGTGCTACTTCCACTGGAGCAGGATTTGTTCTAGCTGGTTCTGAAGCAGGCTCTACGATTCGAAAAAACTTAGCGCAAGCTAATATTGGTGGATCTGGATTGGGATATGGAATTAGCATTGGGGCTAGTGTCGGAAATTGTTGCGTGCAAGACAACTTGGCATTCTATAATACTGGAACGACCGGGGTTGGAATTATTGATGCTGGAGCGACTAATGTCATGTATATCAGTAATTTTGCCCATAGCAATACGACTGGTGTTACCGTAGACAATTATAGTGGGGCGATTGGCGAGATTTCAACCGCAACTCATACGGTTTATACTAATTTAGATGCTGCCAGAACAGGTTATAACAACTTAGAGATTGCTGGGTGATAGGTATCGTTTAGCATTGGATAAATTAGCTTAGCTTTTGGGATGAGCTGATCTTTAAGATCAGCTCATCCCGGTTTTTATGAAGAACTTATTTTATGTCTTAAAAAGGAGCTATGCATGAATAGTATTAAAATATTTTTAAGCTGTTGGAGTTTAATTGGATCGTCAAATTTATTAGCAAGTGTAGATTATAGTAGTATTGGTGGTGACGTATATAAGGTAGCGACTACACCAGTTACTCCAAGTTTTGCAGGTAATCCCATTAATTTGAATGACTTAAGTCAAAGTAGCACAACCATGTATAATATTCGGGCGAGTGGGCGCTACTACATTGCTGGTGATCTTAAAATTGATGCGACTTCTAATGATTCAACCATAATCAAAGTTACTGCTAGTAATGTTATGTTGAATTTAAATACAGCTATGATTTATCAAAACATCAGTGATGCAGCTACCGGATTAATTGGAGTAGAAGTAGCAGCAAACTTGTCGAATGTTGTGATCCGTAATGGCACTATTAATGGTAATACTACTAATATGGTCAATGGGATTAAGGTTAATAGTGGCGCCAATAACATTGTAATTGAAAATGTGAACGTGTTGGGCTGTTATACAGCTGGGACAGAGGTGTCAGGTCTTTTGCTAAATACCTGCAGTGACGTACAAGTACGAGATAGTGAGTTTAACTTGAATAAGTCTGCAGCAACTTATGCTGTAAATGGTATTAAATTAATTGATTGTACAAAATGTATTTTAGAAAATTGTACCGCAGTTGGCAATTATGGGGCAGGTGGAGCCTCGGGCGCCACAGTTTATGGAATAAGATTAGAATCTAGCTCTGGTGGTTGTAAATATAACCGCATTGTAAATTGTCAAGCAACCAATAATTATACTTCTGGCACAGATACAAACAGCAACACAATTGGTTTTTATGCTAATAATGGTCAAAGTAATATTTTTGATAACTGTACAAGTTTGGGCAACCAAGGAACAGCAACGGCTATATCAGCTTATGGTGCTGGATTTAAATTTGATGGCACAGAAAAGTATTCTTCTATTATGAATTCGGCCATCATTGGAAATGGCTGTGCTGTTGCGAATACATCGGGAGTAGCCTATGGAATTTGGATACCTAGCACTGTAACTTACTGTGAAATTCGCAATAATCGAATACTAGGAAATAGTGCCAACTTAACAGCCTATGGAATTTATGACCCGGCCGCCTTGCTAATTGTAAACTTATATGTATCTAATTTTGCCCATGGTAACATTAATAATGCTGGAACAATTACTAATTTTGGAATGACAGCATCCTTTTCATCTTCTAAATTAGTTGCGACTTATAATGTTTTAACAACTTTGGCTAGCGCTGTGAGTAGTTATTACAACATTGATGTGACCGCTTGACAGGCATGTTATAATGAGTTTGTGAATATATTAGTAGTAATCCTTGTAACTATTTTATCAAGTTTTAGTGTAGTGGTCATGAGCTATGTTGCCATGGCCACTCCGCTTGGTCCTTGGATTGAGCCGACAGTCGTCCTCTGTATTGCCATCATTCTTAAGTTAATGTTTTGGTCTGGTTTGCGGTCTATGTTGATTCAGTCCGATCGAGGATTGCGCTTACGCACTTCCGCCATTGTGACAGCCGGTAGTTCAATTGGTGGTATCATGGCAACTGGAATGGGATTTTCATTTCCAACGTTATACTTTCTAGATCCAGCTTTATTTAATAGTTGGATGCAGCAGCCACTATACTTGGCTATGGTTGTAAGTGGCCTAGCACTGGCTGGTAGCCTGTTTGGTTTTTGGATAGCCAATGTGCTTGAAGATCAACTATTAATTGAACAGCGACTGATGTTTCCAATTGGTCAATTAGCATATCGCATGATTTTAGCGCAGAATCAAGCCCGCAAAGCAGCTGAATTAGCGGTTGGATTTGCAGGTACAATTCTTTTCTGTGTTGGCCAATATTTAACATTAATCCCACGGGGCTTAGTATTATTATCAGCACATAGCTTTCGCTTATTTAAAGTGCCATTAGTACGCTTTGACTTTTTCCCTATGTACTTTGCAATTGGTTTTGTAACTGGTCATATGATTGCACTGCCATTATTAGTTGGGACATTAACTAAAGTCTTTGTAGTTGATTTTCTAAATCATACTTTTTTTCCAACAGTTGTAGCCGGTGAATTTATGTTGGCATTTTGTAGTGGCTTGATTGTGGTTAGCACTTTGGTTGGATTGAGTCAGGCGCCTAAAAGCTTCTGGGAGACGATTCGACGCTTGATTTTTAGTGGTCCGTTTGTGAGGTCTGAACAGCTAGACAATGGCAAAACCAGTCACCAGTATGCTTTAAATGATTGGCATAATTACTTGGGCCTGGTTACTGCGGCTACAATGATTGTATTCTTCTGGTACTTTAAATTTTCAATTTTAGTTTTAATATATCTAGCGGTATTTACATTTATATGTGTGTACCAAGTGGTTTATATAGCAGGCAGAATTGGTTTGGCTCAGTTAGGACGATTTGCAACTTTTGTGATGTTACCAGCCATCTTTTTCTTCTCACTTAATGTGGTGCAAATTGTATTAATTGCGACTTTTGTAGAAATTGCAGCGGGTGTTGCAACTGATACATTATTTGGATTTAAGTTGGCGCAACTGTCAGGAGTGCCTCGAGAAGCTATTAAGCGCTATCAGATTTTGGGGATTTTAGTTAGTGTGCTGGTAATAGGTTTTATTTTTTGGGCATTAATTCATAAATTTGGATTGGGAAGTGCGGAGTTGTTTGCGCAGCGGGCGCAGACCAGGGCTCTCTTAATTAATATTACTAAATTCAATAGCTGGGCAATCATTTTAGGGGCGTTTTATGCCTATTTGCTAACTCTAACCAAGGTTAATCCAATGCTAGCGCTCAGTGGTCTGTTAATGCCAATTAATATGTCGCTAGGTTTGGTTGCTGGTGGTGTGGGAGCTTTACTTGTTAAGCAAAAAGAAGAGTGGTATCCATTCTGGTCTGGTGTTTTTGCAGCCCATTCGATTTGGATGGTAATTAGTGCCTTAATGAGTTAGTAGAGATTGAGTCTTTATGATTTTGTTTGTACCATAGAATTAGTGCTAAATTTTATGAAAGCTATTTATATGAAGCCAGCATTGTTGCGATATCAACAAATTATTTTACCAATTATTGTTACCTATTTGCCAGACGCCAAAATTATTTTATATGGTTCGCGGGCACGTGGTGACGATAAGCCCGGTTCTGATATTGATATAGCCTTAGATATGGGGGAAGTTATTGATAGGATGCAGATGATCAATATAATTTCTGATTTGGAAGATTCTGATCTACCAATAAATTTTGACTTGGTTGATTTTAATGCTGTTGCAGCAGATTTACAGCAGCAAATTCTAAAATATGGAGTGGTATGGAAAGAATAAAAGATAAGATTGTAATCTTGCAGCAAGCTTTAAACTCTTTAGAGAAGAGTATCGCTTTGTTTAAAGAGCATGAATTGATTTGCAAATCAGACCCTACAGAAAAAAATGCAGAAATTGTCTTGGCAATGCAGGGGTATATGATCCAGTGCTTTGAGTTTAGCGTTGATCTTTTTTGGAAAACTTTAAAAGTTTATCTAGAAGATCGGGGTGCAGTATTAGAGTTTGAAAATACACCTAAATCTGTGATTAGAGCTTGCGTGGAGGCGCGCTTACTAAGCGAGTCAGAAGGTGAGGCATGTATCAAAATGATTAACAATCGCAATGAGACTTCGCAGCTTTATAAGCTTGAAGTCGCTGAGATAGTTGGAAGTAAAGTGCCGGGTTATTATTCTTTAATGTCTATGCTGATCGATCGAATTCAAGAATCCATACAGATTCGACTTTAAATGTCGGATCGGTATAATAGGTAGTGAAGGTCTTTCTGAATCAGGAGTTTGAAAGTGATTAATCGAGATGCCAAGGCAACTATTCTAGAATCTGCTAAATATTTTCCAGTTGTAGCTATTCTGGGTCCTCGCCAGTCGGGCAAGAGCACACTGGCCCAGGCAATTTTTCCTAATCATGCCTACTTTTCGCTAGAAGACTTTGATACTCGTACATTAGCGCTCAATGATCCGCGCACCTTGCTGAAGGCTCGCCCAGATGCGCAGGGTTTAATTATTGATGAGTTTCAATATGCGCCAGATTTGTTGAGCTATATTAAAACAATGGTTGATGCTGAACAACGTTCGGGCTATTTTGTTTTAACAGGCTCGCAGAACTTTTTAATGAATCAGGCGATTACACAGTCTTTGGCTGGCCGGGTGGCCTTGCATACTTTGCTGCCATTATCAGTTAGCGAGCTTAAGCAAAGTAGCTTATTGCCTGTACAGATCGAGACTATTTTGTATCAAGGTTCATATCCAGCTATTTATTCTAAACAGGTGCCAGTTGAGAAGATGTATGGTAACTATTTGCAAACTTATGTTGAGCGTGACGTGCGCCAGCTAACTCAAGTCGGTGATTTGGCACTGTTTCAAACCTTTATCACTTTGTGCGCTGCGCGAGTTGGACAAATCTTAAATTTAACATCGTTGGCAAATGACTGTGGGATTAGTGATCAAACTGCTCGGCGTTGGATTGATATTTTGCAGGCTAGTTATATTATCTACTTACTTCAGCCTTACTATCAAAATTTTGGTAAACGTCTAATCAAATCACCCAAAATTTATTTTTACGATTCGGGCTTGGTTTGTTATTTATTAAAGATTAAACAAGATGAGTTGATTACTCATCCACAGCGCGGTCATCTGTTTGAGTCATTTGTAATTACTGAGCTGATTAAAAATAGTTATAATGCTGGACATGTGCCGAGTGTTTACTTTTGGCGAGATAATGCTGGCCATGAGGTGGATTGTTTAATTGACCATGGTTTGCAAATGACAGCAATCGAAGTTAAAGCTAGTCGCACAGTGAATTTACGCTTTTTTGAAAATCTAGAT
>JAHFBM010000069.1 GCA_023250055.1 bacterium
AAGATTCATGGTGGAGGCAGAGCCAACACTAAAGCCACAGCAAATATTGCCGACAGCGGTATTGTTATGAGCCTGGCAATTTACAAAGCGATTAGTGGTTGCGGCAGCTAAATCAAAACCACTGGCAATTCCGGCGGTCGAGGTTAATCCAGAAGTATGGCAGTTTTCAAAATGGCAATCTTTGCAGCTGCTAGTTAATTGGAACCCATAGGCTTCAGTGCCTGTGTTGTGAGAGGAAATGCAATTCTTAAATGATAGGCCAACACAGCCTGAAAGTAGCGCCCCAATTCCAGGTTTACTAGTTCCGGTATTGATGCTGAATTCAGAGTCGGTGGCATATAAGTGTTTGCAGGATGTAGCGCGCAAGGCCGTAGCATTGCTAGTTGATGTAGAGCCATTGCATTTATTGACTACGCAGTTAGTGACGTATAGGTGATCGGAGCTAGTAAGTGAGATTCCGCCTTCATCGCAATCGGTGATCTGCAGGTTGGCAAGATGAATATTGCGACAACCAGAGTTAACTTTGATTCCAGCACCGGTCATGCCTTTGATAATTCCATTGAAGATATGAACGTTGGATAGGTTGGAAGCGATGTTGATTGCAACAGTACCAGACAAAGATTTGTCTGAGCTAATTACTTGGCTGCCCAAATCCAAGAAGACATTGTCAGTAGTGATATTTAATACTATGTCACTGGTGGCATCAGGGGTAAATGCTAAGTTGCGCGACAAGTAGTAGTTACCTGGGGTTGTAATTGTAAAGGTGTTACCACCTGAGATATGTGATTGACTGATGGCAATCTTGTGAGTTTGGGTGCTGCTAGGCAAGTTGGCTGTACTGGGATGATATGTAATAGCTTGCAAGTTGTTAAAAAATATCCAGCAGGTAGCTACCCCAACCTTTAATGTAAATTTCATGATTTTTTCCATGTTTAAAATCTCACTATTATTAAGTTTGTGGAGTAATTACAGCATTTCCAGATCCAGGGGTAGAACTTGCAACTGATGTCCCAGCAATCCCAATACTGATATTGTGTAGATTGGCAGCTGTGGCAGGATCTAAGTCTTGTAAGTTAGAGAGTGATGCAACCTCGGTAAATGTTTTAAGTCTACCTAGTCCAAATGCACCAGTTGTATCAGCGAAGAAGATTGTGTAATTACCTCTACCATCTTTGGTTGAGCCATTATTGATTGCGATATTGCGCGTGTATACTGTGGATGATGGACTTAGCTCATCCCGGAATCCCCAGTCGTTTAGCTCGGTTTTATTGTGGTCTAGGGTTGATTCAATTACATAAAAATTAGTTGTACTGCTTGCAGTTAAGGCTGTGTCAGTTGTTAAATAGCCAGCGGAACCTTGGTTATTATGTAAGTAGATTCCATATGATGCAATGGCAGTACTACTACCATTGGCGGTAATGGCTTTATTTAGAGTAGAAGTGTTGTCTCGCAAAGTTAAGCGGCGGGAGTTATATAAATCAAGTCCAGTGGGATGGGATCCAGCGTCGGTGATGCTGGCTGCAACATTAGCGGTAGTTAGGCCATAGTGATTCGCGCCACCATTGTTGTTGGTAGTGGTTCCAATAATTTCTGACTCAGTGACGGTGTCAAACATAACGCCAGCGTTGTCATTATAGTTAGCGGTGGATTGTAAGACGCGTACACCCGTGATGGCGTTAGTGATGCCATTGCTGGAACTAATTAAGCTGGAAATAGTAGTTGAGCCAGTAAGTCCAGTTGTTGCACTGGCATTACCTCGAAAGAGCATGCCAACTTTGTTATCATTGGCAATAATTTCATTAACAATCAAATATGAAATTGGTTCATCGGCAACCGCAATGGCTTGGATGGCGTTGCCGGTAAAGTAGCGGACTGCGCCATTACGAATAGTAATGTTTTTATGGTCAGATTCAACACAAATTCCACTGACGTTATCGGCGCGGGCCGAAAGGGGTTTATTACAGATCTGATAGGTTAGAGAGTAGCCATTTAAGTCCACGGTGACATCATCAGAGTCAATGATTAGGGCGCATTCATTTAAAAGTGGATTAGTAGTATCATTGGCGGTTTGCCCTTGATATCTAATTGGTTCGCCAAAAACATAAGTGCCAGGGCAATCAATGGTATAGGATGGTTTGAAGTCACATTGGCGCAAAACTTTAGTTACGCCAAAAGGAGCATCAGCTAGTGCGAGTGTATCACCAGTAGAGCCGCCACCACTACTTCCACTGTCTGTTGTGCTCACGCTACTGCCATCACGGTAGGTGCGGCAAGGTACTTCGCAAAATGTTGTAGTACGGGTAGCGCTACTGCGGGTTGGCATAGATCGCTTAGCATATTTAGATCCAGCAGCGCTGGTAATATTAACAAACAAGATCGTCAGAACTAGTAGTAGAAATCGTTTGCTTCTTACTATCCACTTTTTTCGTGACATACAATTACCCCTAATCGGCAATTTTTAACTCAACCTATTTTTTCTATTGAAATACCTACCAAGTTAATAGGGGGGTGTCAAACAAATTTTAAATTAGATGATGTTTTGGACCTGCTGTCGTGCTTTTTCGATTTCAACCTTTACTTCAATTGCCAGGGTGTTTATTTCTAGGCAGTTGGCTTTGGCGGCAATCGTATTAATTTCACGATTGCATTCTTGGAGGGTAAAATCTAAAGTCTTGCCTTTTTCTAAATTTTGATCCCGCAGGCATTCGGATAATTTTTTGAGATGTCCGGTAAAGCGAACTAATTCTTCGTGAACGTCGATGCGATCCAAGCCATTATATAAGCTAGCTTTTTGCATTTCGAGTAGGTTTTCGTCCTTGATTTCCAAAGAGAATTGTTCGATTTTAGTTTGCATGTCTATTTTTTTTTGTGCACTATTTTGGCCAGCTTGAAATTCAATTGTTTTAAGTAGGTTTTGCATATTGGCAAGTCTGGTTTGTAAGTCTAATAACAGCATGGCGCCTTCTTGATTGCGAGTTGCAACTAGCTCTTGTGTTAGTCTTTCACAGGCCTGCAGAATTTGAGATTTAGTTGATTCGCTAAGTTCTATTTCTTGTAAATCAAAGACATTTGGTAGTCTTAATACTTGGGATAAATTAAGCTCACCAGTTAATTGCGGGTAATCTTGTTGAATGGTTTGAATGGCCTTAATATAGCTGTTTACAATTGTAGTGTTAGCATCAATTTGAGAAATTAAACTGTTAGGATTATGTAGATGCATGGTGACGTAAACTTGACCGCGATGTAGATGCTGTTTTAAAATTTTAATTAAATCGATTTCTACGGCCGTCAGACTGCTTGGAATTTTGCAGTTAGTTTCGAAAAAACGGGAATTAAGTGATTTGAGGTAGATGGTCAGGTGCAGCGGATGTTGTCCTTGCGCTTGATCAATAATTAGTGTTTGTGAAGCAAACCCAGTCATACTCTGTAACATAGAACTCCTATTTATGATTTTTTATTTGATTTATCTGATCTATGCTTAATCCAGTGATCTGGCTGATTTCTGCAACGCTGAGATTTCCGGTGTTTAAAAGATTTTGGACTATTTCCAATTTAATTTCTTCTCTGCCTTCTTCTCTGCCCTCTTCTCTACTTTGTCTTAAAGCAAAGCTAACTTTGCCAACTGCATCATTGGCTGCGATAATAGCATTTTCATAGGCATTGTACTCAGCCTCAGTCCAAGTCATGCGATTAGCAGCTTGACAAGCAGCTTTAAATTCATTGTTGCTTAGGGGTGAAGGGATTTGCTGTTCTTTGCGGATATTTTTTAAGAAGTAGATCCATTTATCTTCATTGGTTTCTAATTCTTGTTCAGTTTTATTAAATTTAGGTAGCTCTACAAAAGCAAAAGAAAGCTCTTTTAGATCATGAGTGTGAGTTTTTTTATCCAATAACAAGTGAATTGATTTATAATCCGGTTTGTCTTTGAAATAAATAAAATTAAGAATTGAGATGGCAACAACTGGATTTAGAATTTGATATGATTGAGTTGAGCCTAGTTGCATGGCATAGGTTTTTGCACCATAAAAAACAATTCTTTTGTCAAATTCATCCATGCCAGCAACTTGAATTTCGACGATATATTTGGTGCCAATTTGGTCTGTGCATAAAAT
>JAHFBM010000070.1 GCA_023250055.1 bacterium
AATCCGATAAAGATGGCAAAACCCCCTTGTGGCTGGCAGCGGTACTAGGCTCTCCTGAAATGATTCAGTATTTACTAGATCAGGGTGCTGAAGTACACACAAATGAGCTGTATGAACTTCGCAAGTCCCTCGCTTTCAAACAAATCACACCAGAATTATTAGATCAAGCTAAAGCGAAGGCATCCACGTTGACTAAGAGTCTTACTCAATTAGCATGCTTAGTAAGCAGAAGGTGCTAGCTTAGGTAAGTAGATCTAAATCAATCTGGAATGGTATCGGAGCTTTTTACTTTGCAGAAAATTGAAAAAAAAAGAAAGCCTGGAGTGCAATTGTTTACACTCCAGGCTAAATTAATAGCTAGTTTAAATTAGTTAGTAGTATCAGTAGTAGCTGACTTCTTGTTCCACCAATTTGATACCTTAGTTGGTATATAAGCACCAGCAGTTTTTAAACCACTTGCTGTGGCAGATACAGTCGCTTTGGCATTCTCTTTATTAAGAGCTTGATAGGCACTATTAAGTCTTTCTTTGGCGAACTTAGGTGAGACTGCTACTGGTCGTTCCCAACTTTTGCCAATTACATAACTATCAGTTTGATTATCTTGCAAAGCTGCAACGTCAGCCGCAATTGCTTCAGCTATGAGCCTTAGTTCGGTAATTTGTTCAATAGTAGTCGCATTTTTGATATCGATCAATAGTCTACGAGCTTTGTCTTTTAAGTCACGGTGCCCATAAAGTAGCTGAGCGGTTTTGTTAACCTGTTCAGCATAGCCAATTAATTCGTCTGTTACGCTAGTAGTTTGAACTGGCATTACCACTTGTGGTGCAGGTTGAACTACCGGAGTAATAGTCGGAGCTATTTCCTGAGCAGTGACGGCGTTATTAGCTTGACTGTACAAGAAATATGCTAGTGTTAAACATGGCATACCAGCTAATGCAATAGCAGCTTGAGCTGGATTATCAGAAGCTATCTTTGATAACTCAGATAAATTTTGGTTGGTTTGATTTTGAAATTTAACTAATTTAGTAGAAGCTGTTGTAAGAGCTTCTTTGCCAACTGAAGCTGCTGATTTGCAAACAGGCTGTACTTTCATTAACATAGGTGCAGCTTGTGCTTTAACTATCGTCCATGCCCCAGTTAAATTAGTGTGAGCATAGCTAGCTGTTGCCAAAGTATACCCTGCTGTTACCAATCTGGCTGTTCTTTGACCATTTGCCTGAGCTGTGCCTTGTAAGGTTAATGATGCAATTGTCAAGGCATATAGTGATTTTTGGATTAACTTGAACATAGTTTGGACCTCCATCTATGTAATTATTGAATAATCTATTCTAACTATTATCAATTTAGCTGATTTGAGTTGACTGTCAAAGGCTGAGCTCTTTATATAAATTAATGTGATCTAGAGCCATTTTGGCAGTGTAGAATTCTGGCAAGAGGGTTGGGGGGTGCAGCTTTGGGATCTGTAAATAATGCTTTTTGATACCATCCGCTAGTTTGCTCCAACTGCCAATTGGATAAAGTTGCTCAGGTAGGATTAAATCGGGGATGCCGCCCACTTGGTAAGCCAGGATTGGGAGGTTTAGGGCCCGGGCTTCGACTACGGCACAGGGTAGCCCCTCCCAAAGAGATGTAAAGACAAAGGTCTGCCAGTTTTGCAAATAAATTTGTGGATTTGGGACCCAGCCTAATAGCTTGACCTGTTCTGTAAGATTTAATTTTTTAATCTGTTCTGTGATAGCTGGACCTAGGGGGCCATCACCTATAATTTCTAATTTTAAGTTGGGATAACTTTTTTGAGCAAGCTTAAAAGCTCGTAGTAGTTCGAAAAGATTTTTGCCGGGTTTGAGATTGGCAATTGTACCAATTGTGAAGCCAGTAGATTTGACTGGTCTGAGTGGTTGAACTGGACCGGTAGTTGCAGCACGAATCAGGCTACTTTTCAATTTAAAGTTGGGAAATAGCTCGCATCCGGCTTCTAAATCAGATTGTGAAACACAAATGAAGTGAGTGGTAATCAAGCTGTTAATTAGTTCTATTAGATAGAAAGATAGCCAGACTAGTTTGTTTTGATAAGGATGAAATGCATAGCCATGAATTGTATGAATTCTAGTTTTGACACCTGCTAATAGACCGGCAAATCGTCCAATGGTACCTGCCTTAATCGTGTGTGTGTGAACAATTAACTGGGGATGCTTTTGCTTTAGTTGGCGCATGATTTGCCAAATGTGATAAAAGTTTTGTAATTCTAAAAATATATTTTGAAGTTTTACTTCCCAAATTAAGCTGGGAAGTAGATAAACATTTTTTAAGGTCTGGGCTTGTGGGACAAGCGGGCCAGTGATGCCAGAGATGAGATAGATCTCATAGTTGGGGTGCTGTGTTTGTAGTTCTTGAATCAATGCTAGGCAGCTTTTTTGAGCGCCACCTAGATCTAGTTTGGTAATAATATGTAGGACAGCCGGCTTTGGTTGTTTTATCATTTGGTTAAAATACCAAAACCAACTTAATTACGCAAATCATGCGCACTGCGCTATTGCGAGCTGATTTAAACAGCGTAGTATAAAATTAGTAAAGATGTGATGCAGCCGTAGATTGTTAATGAATCCAAGAAGACTTGTGCAAATAGACTAATATTTGCCAACATTGAATAATTTTCTGGAGCAAGTGCGATTTTTTGGCAGGCAGCGGCAGCTACTTTGCCAGAGCTTAGCCCGGGTAAAATATTATTAAATCCAGTACAGGCAGCGGCCGCCATAAAAGCTATAGCATGTGGAATAGTATCAGTGGTTCCAGTAGATCCGATGATAAATAGTGATGTTCCGAGGGCAAAGACAATTGGAGTTTCAATTAGAGCCTGACTAATAAATGTAAAAGTTATGGTTCTGAGATAAGCATTGCGGTTGTATCCACTGCTTGCACAAGCTGCTGTTGCATAAATAGATAAACCAATGACAGAGCCAATGCAACCAACTCCAATGCTTAAGCCGGTGGCAAGTAGGCGAACTCCTTGAGTAAGAGTGGTGCAGAGCGGTAGCTGATGCAAAATAAATAGAGCCATAATAAAACCGAATATGACAGCAGTTTGGATAAATGAAACGGTTAATAACATTAAATTATTAATTTTATTGCTAAAAAAAGGTTGGCGAGAGACAGATAAACAGGTTTGGCCAATTGGGCCAGCAGAGGCAATTCCAACTGTTAAACCAGGTAGACAGATTGCTAACATGATGCCAATTAGTCCAAGTCCGGCAAATGGTTCGGAGATTGTTTTTCCAATCAGTAAAATTGAAATTACCAATCCAATTATGGCAGAGGTTTCATTTAAGGCTAATCCTAGAATCATAGAGCGAGTTATTTCAGGTTGGGCTTGGGGTTGGAAGTTTAAAGCCTTAATAGCTTGTTTGGCAATTAGGCTTTCACCAATTGCAACAGCCAAAGAATTTATTGCAACCGTTATGCCAATAGTGATGAAGTAAATAATGGTAGTAGTAATCATTGAGATGCTCCTAATTGTCAGATTCGGCTGCGTCAGTTTTAATTTCTAGTGCTAGATAGGTTAGGGAAAGCATTGTAAATACAAAGGCTTGAATGAAGCCTTCGAATAGTACAAAAAAACTAGTAATTATTAAGCTCAGGGGAATGCCGAAAATGGCAAAAATGATGTGCAGGCTAGTAACTGAGCTCCACAGCCCTAAAATGACAGAGCCGCCAAAAATATTCCCAAATAGTCTAAATGAAATTGAAATAATACTAGAGAGATGCCCGACTATATGTAGCGGTGCCATAATAAAAAAGGGCTTGAAATAGCCCTTGATATAATGTATTAAACCATGCATTTGAATTGCGCTAACCTGATTATAAGTAAAAGCGGTGAGGCCTAAGGCTAAAGTTGTCATGACGTCACTAGTTGGTTCCTCTAGTCCTGGAATTAGGGCGATTAAATTGCAGCTGAGAATGAA
>JAHFBM010000071.1 GCA_023250055.1 bacterium
TACAAAAACATTTACTAATTTTAGGAATTGCATTTGCGATTCAACCAAATTTGGTGCGTGGTTTAGACTACTATAACAAAACAGTATTTGAATTTGTTAGTACAGACTTAGGTGCTCAAAGTACATTCTGTGGTGGAGGTCGCTATGAGCTAGCATCTCAACTAGGCAGCAAACAACCAGTGCCATCTGTCGGTGCTGCTTTTGGGGTAGAGCGAATCTTATTGATATTAGAGTCTCGTAAGAATCAACTACCAATAGCTAAGAAAGCAGCTCTAAGCGTAGTAATCCCACTTACAAATCAGCAAAACACGCTAGCGCTACTTATCGCCCAAAGCTTATTTAAAAATCAATTTTGCACTGAAGTTTTGCTAGAAGACAATTCTGTCAAAAGTAAAATGCGCAAAGCCAATAAGCTCGGTGCAACTTACTGTATTTTAATTGGCGAACAAGAACAGATTGACCAAACTGTAACAGTCAAATTAATGTTAAATGGCCAAGAAGAAATCATTAAACAAACCGAACTAATTGATTTTCTAAAGAAGTAGTTTCGCAATCCAATCTTTACCAAAGTAGAACAGCCAACTCACAAACAAGATGCTGTCAATGCGATCAAGAATCCCACCATGCCCAGGCAAAATCGATCCCATGTCCTTCAATCCAGATCGCCGCTTTAACCAGGACTCAAATAGATCTCCTAGTACTGCCAACAAACTAATTAGCAGAATCAGATAGATTAAGTCTAAATTTAAATGCACAACTTGACCATGCCAGACCTGCCACAATAAAATCATTCCAGTGACAGCTATCACACCACCTAGCACACCTTCCCAGGTTTTATTAGGGCTAATTGGTGGACAGAGTAGGTGGCGACCAATTAGGCGTCCTAATAAGTATGCCCCTACATCAAAGGCCGGTGTCACCAAAAACATGATTATAATCAATTGCGAACCCATTGGCTCGCTACTTAAAGCATATATAAAGTAAAGGGGATAAAACAGATATGGTATTAAAAGTAGAGCGGTATTGCAGGCGACCTTGGGCCACTCGCATACAAAAATTTCTAGCGCGATCAAACCCAAACTAACTGGCAAGACCCAGGCTTGTTGAGACAATAAAATAAATCCCCCCAATAAGATTAAAAATATACTTGTAATTAATCGTTTAATAAAATTTTTCATTAGAACTCCGACCCCTCAAAAGCATTCTCCAAATACTCAACCTTAAAGCCTGATTCAATTTTATGAACCAGTGCCACATCAAAGCGATAATTCACATTTTGGTCATTAAAGTATGCTAAATAATGCCGAGCTGCCGATAAGATTCGCCGCTGCTTAACTGACGTAATTACCTCTGACAAATCAAAATATTGGTGCATACGCAGCTTCACCTCTACAAAGGCAATCACGTCTCCACATCTAGCAATTAAATCTATTTCACCAGTTCGACAGCGATAATTTTGTCGCAAAACAGTATAACCATGCTGCTGCAACCAAAGCAGGACCTGTGCTTCACCATGCGCACCCTTGCTAAGTTCGGTTTCTAGATTAGAAACGGTTGGCATAGTCAATAGCCTGTACTTTCGGTTTAGATAATGCTGGCGAAGAAGCAACTGAAACCCGTTCAGACTTTGATCGCTTCAATAATCGTAAAGGGTTTTTGCCAGACTTAACTTGATCAAGCAAATTAGACATCTGATTTAAGCGTGTTTGAGTCTGCGGTAAATTAGAAAACTTCTTGCTCGCTTGCATTTGATTGAGACGGCGCGTAGCCGAAGATACTCGTCCTTGCTTTAAATAGTTCTCAAAAATCTGAACCTCTGATTCGAATAGCTGATTTTCACAAGTAGACAATAGTTCACCAAGCTGTTTACGATACTTCTTATAGTCTCTGTTTGATAAATACTTTTGCCCCAACTCAATAATATCACTGGTGACAGTATTATCCTGATCACAAGCCCCCATTTCTTTACTTTTAGCCAAAATTGATCGCCATAAAGCATACTCAGCTTTAATATGTCCTGGATACGCCTCAAAGTATTCAGCATAAATCTCACCGGCTTTAGTAAAATTAGACCGATCAAAATATAAATCAGCTAACTGTAAGCGTGCATCACGAATTTTGGCAAAATCACCATACTTAGCAATTAACCGCTCTAAATAATTAATAGCGCTTTCCTTATCCCCACCTTGGTTACGACGCAAATAAACCTTCAAATTATACTCTAGCTCTGGAATCGTCAGAGCTCTAAATGGCTTAGAAATCGTTCGCTTGTCAGCATTTTTACGCCACTTGGGGGCAACAAATTTGGCCTGCTGCTCCTTTAATTCTATCTCATTAACCGGCGCCAATTTTTCTAAATGCAGATTGGCTGCTCGGCGACCAAAAGCAATTTGACTACTTAACACTAATAATAAAATTAATTTAATTTGCTTTGACATAATCACAGTCCTTATCTGCTCTAAACTGTTCTCATGGTAACATGGCAAAATTTATCACGCAACTGGCATCCCAGTCACACCATTATTTATTTACAGCTTGATAGGTCATTGCGAGAAGCCACTTTTTGGCGACGCGGCAATCCACTACTCGCTAGCCCTCAAGTGGATCGCCACACCTACTTAGCTGAAGCTGCGTAGGTTCGCGATGACGGGAAAGTGATGTAACATGGCAAAGTTGATCGCGCAACTGGCATACCAGCATTAACATTGCAATCTGTCGAATTTTTTGCAAGTATGACAACTAATGATTATAGGGAGATTTTTATGCTTAAAAGCATCGCTAATATTTTAATCGAAATGGGCCTACTAACAGCTGATCAAGTCAGCCAAACTGAACTGTTGGCTAGTAAGCAAAATCAAAGTTTAATTCAATATTTACTAGAAAATAAATCAATTACAGAGGCCCAAGTAGCTACAGTTTATGCTCAACAGCTGTCCTTGCCAATTATAGATAAAATTAGCGAGGCGATGGCCGACCCGTCCCTGCTTGGCAAAATTCCATTTAAATTTTTGCGAGAAAATAGCTTAATCCCCCTTATGATTGACCAAACAGTTACAATTGCAACTGCTAATCCAAATCTTTATCAAGCAATCGATGAAGTAAGCTTGCTACTCGGTGGCGCTAGTCAAATTGTAGTTGCTAGCAATAATATAATTATTGATGCCATCAATCGCTATTACCCTCTAGCAGTAGAAGAAACGCGCCAAATGATTGAGGACCTTGATAATGCAACTGACGAAGGCAGTATTGAATTTAGCGATCTAGAAGACAAAGATATTATGATCATGGCGCAAGAGGCGCCAATTATTAAACTTGTAAATCAGATTTTATTCCAAGCTGTCAAGCTAGAAGCTTCCGATATTCATATCGAGCCGGAAGAAAAAAATATCCGAGTTCGATTTAGAATCGATGGCGTTATGCACCAAACCTTCTCGCCCCCCAAAAGGATTCAATCTGCCTTAGTATCTAGAGTTAAAATTATGGCAAATTTAAACATCGCCGAAAAACGTTTGCCTCAGGATGGCCGAATTAACATTAAAGTTGCCAGCAAAGCAATTGACATTCGAACTTCTGTTTTGCCAACTTCATATGGTGAAAAAATTGTTTTAAGAATCTTGGACAAAACTAAAACATTTGGTGCGCTAGAACGACTAGGCTTTAGTACCCATGACCTTGAAGTAGTACTGCGAGCTATCTCTCAACCAAATGGAATTTTATTTATGTCAGGCCCTACTGGATCTGGTAAAACATCTACCCTTTATTCGCTACTCAGTCGCTTAAATACCCCCGAAGTTAGCGTTGTAACAGTAGAAGATCCTGTTGAATATCAACTTAGCGGAATAGCCAAGGATCAAGTT
>JAHFBM010000072.1 GCA_023250055.1 bacterium
TTGCTGCGAATATCATTTACAATCACTGACGCCTCAAATCCAGCATTGGAAGAAATAATTCGAACTGGCTCTTCTAAGGCTCGCCGCACAATTTGTGCCCCAAAGACCTGGTCACCTGATAACTGCAAGGCGTCAATTGCTTTTTGAGCGCGCAACAGTGCCACTCCACCACCAGCTACAATGCCTTCTTCAACTGCAGCCCGAGTCGCATGCAACGCATCTTCGATGCGATCCTTCTTTTCTTTCATTTCAGTTTCAGTAGCCGCACCAACCTTCAAAATCGCCACTCCGCCTGATAATTTAGCCAAACGCTCTTGCATTTTTTCTTTATCATAATCAGATTGAGTATTTGAAATCTGAATCTTAATTTGAGCAACACGAGCCGCAATCGCATCTTTACTGCCAACACCATCAACAATCACAGTGTTGTCCTTATCAACGATCACCTTAGCTGCACGACCCAAATCTTCTAAACGTAGATTCTCTAATCCAATTCCAAGCTCATCGGACAATAATGTACCACCAGTTAGAATTGCCAGATCCTCCAGCATAGCCTTGCGACGATCGCCAAAACCAGGGGCCTTCACCGCAATCGCATTTAAAGTCCCACGAATCTTATTAACAACTAGACTAGCTAAAGCTTCGCCATCAACATCTTCTGCCACAATTAAAAGTGACTGACCTTGTTTAGCAACCTGCTCTAGAACAGCTAGGATACTTTTCATGGTACTAATTTTTTTATCATAAATTAGAATATATGGATGATCCAAGACTGCTTGCATCTTATCTGGATTATTCACAAAGTATGATGACAAGTAGCCACGATCAAACTGCATACCTTCAACAACTTCTAGACCACTTTCAATGCCTTTAGCCTCTTCAACTGTAATGACACCATCACGACCAACGCGCTCCATTGCCTCAGCAATTTGAGCTCCAATCTCTTCATCCGAATTAGCTGAAACTGTTGCTACTTGCTCGATTTCCTTCTTACCACTAACCGGCTTAGAAGAAGCCTTAACATACGCTACAACTGCTTCAACGGCCTTGTCTATTCCACGCTTCAGCTCCATTGGATTAGCACCAGCCGTAACATACTTATTACCTTCACGGAAGATAGCTTGTGCCAAAACGGTAGCTGTAGTTGTTCCATCGCCGGCAACATCAGCAGTCTTACTAGCAACTTCACGCACCATTTGCGCGCCAGCGTTTTCCAGCTTATCTTGCAATTCGATTTCTTTAGCTACAGTAACACCATCCTTAGTAATAGTTGGCGAGCCAAACGCTTTATCAATTACAACATTTCGCCCTTTGGGCCCCAGGGTGACTTTAACCGTATCGGCTAATTTGTTAACTCCATCTAAAATCTTATGGCGTGCTTCTTGACCAAATATAATTTTTTTAGCTGACATGTGCCTAAACCTTTCTAAAATCTATTTAATAATCCCTAAAATATCATCTTCACGCAGGATCACATAGTCATCACCGGCTTCAGTTCCAGCATATTTACCAAAGAAAACTTGATCTCCAGCCTTGACACGTAATGGCGCAATTGCTCCTGCAGGGGTAATTCGCCCCTCACCTGTAGCAACCACCTCACCCGATTGAGCCTTATCTTTAGCCGCATCCGGAATATACAACCCCCCAGCAGTGCGATCATTTTCAACTTTACGCTTAACTAGCACTCGGTCATATAATGGTTGAATTTTATTAAACATAATTATCAATCCCCTCTAAAAATCAATTATTTAAAATCAAAACATGATTCTTAACGTCAATTTAATAATAGCCAAGCCCCAATTTTTTTCAAGGAAAACCTACATCAAGACACTCAGATTTGCTTCACCCCCCACCCCTTTGACAGTCAATTATTATTCAAATAGAATGATATAAAACTACATTATATTCAATAAAGGGGTAAAAGAGATGTTCAAATTCAAACCTGCTACCATTACAACATTTCCATTAGAACTAAACTATCGATGGTGGACTAAAATTTTACGAAAATTACTAATAATGGCATTAATTGGATTGATAACACCTAATGTTAATGGTGCTGATCAAGAAGTTTTTGGCAAACAACGCTCTCCAAAGCAAACTAATGCTCTAGCGGATTTCTTATCGCGATCAAGCCGCCCCAGACAATCCCAAGCACAGAAAGAGCCTGATATGGTTGAAGCAGCTTGTGCCAGTTCATTCAAGATAGCTCCACGCACAGTAAGCAAAGAGCTATCTTATGCAAGGATAGCAACTAACAAATGTGCACCAGTAGCGGCACCCGCAGTACCAGTAGCCGTAGGACTACCAGCGGCACCCGCAGTACCAGTAGCCGTAGGACTACCAAATGTTAAGAGATCTCTTACAGATCCCAGAACAGAACACCTAGACTTAGAAGAGGCCTCCCGATTACAACACGCTGAAGAGGCCATGCTTAAGCGCGTCGCTGAATCACAAAAAAGCGGGGTCCAATATGTTCCCAGCATGATTCTAGTAACCCCCATTTCAAATACAGTTTTTGTACCTAGATTTCAAACTGTTGATGGTCGCGTACCAACCAGAGAGTTAAACCCGAATGCCCGCGCATGGTTCCCAAGTTGGAAGGCAGCTGTTAAAGTAGTTGCCGCACAAAAAGATCTCCCTGGAAAATAATCACGTATTACTTGAAGTTTGTTTGAGATTTATACTATATTAATTAGAAATAGGAGGAGTATGCTATGAATTTTAAAAAAATAATTTTAATTTTTATAATTACAAGCTACGCTCAAGTAGCAAATTTTATAGAATGCGCTGGCGGAAAGCGAGGGATTAGAGGTTTTCAAACACCTAAAAATCCAACATCTAAAAAGCTAAAGTCTAAAAACTACCAAAATCCAGTAGTCTGTGAAATTCCTCGAAACCAGAGGGGGCCTAAACGAGGATTGTCATTCCCAGAAGCCAAAAACACCGATGGCGGTTTGTCGCTGGAAATGCAAGAAATCGGAGCAAGAGCAGCCGCACTTACCCAAACACCTCGTGCATCTACCAGTGGTAGCATTTCCATGTATACCCCGGAAACACGAGGTAGTTCTACAGCTTTTCGTGACGATGGAATAAATGATGAATTTTCATACACAGGTCTACCAAAGGACAAACTCGATAATTATCGCTTACATCTAAAACAAGTAGTTGGCACACCATTACTATCAGACAATATGCATGGTCTATTATTTTATATTGACACAGGAAAAATATTAGATTTTACATTAGAAGAACTATTGAGCATAGTGGACAATAAAAAACCAATAGAGGCTTCTGATGCAACTATATATGCACTTGGCATAGAAGATAACACCGTAAAGCTAAATCCTGAACAAGTTAATATCATTTCACATGCAGTAAACCGTCACGACTCAAGAGAATACACTAATGAATTAGAGCAGCTAATTCGATCCATCGGATTTAAATATAAAATATTAACACCATTTGGCGACTACTCTGATTCCAAGTCAGAATAAAAAACTAAAGTTCAAGTAACTGCCCCACTGCTTAACCATAGCGTTATTCTGGGGCAGTTCATAAAAAACTCCCCCGTTTAATGCCAAATCCACCTGTTTACCCTGAACAACGCATCCTACTTGCCCATTAATCCGGTGTGTAATTGCGGCACGTGCTGAGGCACTATCTAGATCCAAATCAAGTTTTTGTAACACAGTAAAAGCTGTATCATCACTGCCCTGCGCAACAATTGTACTGGCGCTAGCTGATTTATTCAAAGCACTCCCTGCGATTCCATAGCTTGTCA
>JAHFBM010000023.1 GCA_023250055.1 bacterium
CGGCAAAATCAACATTTATTTCAAATCATTAATCCACAGAGTAGGGTGAAGCTCGCCCTGCCGGCGATAGAGGCATAATTATATGAATACTTTGTATTCTTTGTGTCTACAAAAAGGTTGTAAGATCAATTATAAAAATTTATTGCCTAGCAATTGGGATGATCTTTAAAATGAGTGAGATGATATGTATAATAAGTCTATTCTTATAGTAATTATATATTATATTCTGGCGACCTCGAGCAGTGTGGCATCAAATCTTGTAATTGCCTGTATTGCTAAGAGTCAAAGTGAATGTCAAATGTTATGCGAACAATTTAAAGGTAAATGCAATATAATATGGTTTTATGAGTACTTAGATCCTATGGCAAGGGGTCACGCCCAATTATTTTTTATTAATCAGTTTTGTCAGAGGCTTAGCGGTTCGAGCCATATATTAATAGTTAGTCCTGATATGCTATCTAATTGTTTGGCTAAAATAGATAGCTTGATAAGCGTTTTAATTAAGAATAAGAAAATACCCATTAATTTAACATGCTTATGGAGCGATGATTTTCACAATGATAATTATAAAAATATTTATTTGTTTGGCTGTGATAAATTTGTGGGCGTTAAAAGCATAGAGCATTTGAATGAGTTAATTTATGGGACGGTTTATAACACTCACGCATTACTGGAGTTTCTGAATGGTAATGGGTTAACGTCCTTGTTGGCTCTGGAAGAGGCTTTGAGGCAATATGTTTTTTATGCTGGTGAGTGCAAAACTGCTAAGTTATGGTTATAGGAATTGCATGAGTAGAAAATTATTAATTCTATGCATTTATAGTATGGTATCTAGTGGTTTTGGCACGCCAATATCTAAAGTGATTATTTGGGGGTATAAATTACATTCACATACACATTCATATATTCACTATGGTTTTTTTAAAGCATTTAAGTTTTTGGGGTATAATGTATATTGGTTGGATGATAATGATGACCTCTCTAAAATAGATTTGGCGCATAGCTTGTTTATTTCGACAGGTGGTGTTGATCAAAAGATTCCATTAAGACAGGATTCTTTCTATATTTTGCATAATTGCTTAATGGATAGATATATTAGAGTGGTCGATCCAAAGCACTGCATTAAACTGGTAGTATATCTTGATTCTTGTAGGTATAGATCTGACTTGCAGCAGGTTGAAGAATATGTATTTTATGATTTTAATGATAGGGCCGTACATATGCCTTGGGCAACTGATTTGCTGCCAGAAGAGATAGATGAAAACAAGAGAGCCATTAAGCTTCCAATAAATAATAAAAATATAGTTTTCATTGGAACTGTAGCAGGAGATACCATTTATGGTAATTCGGTTGAGGTTAATCAGTTTAAAAATGCCTGTCATCAGGCTGGATTTTCATTTCTCTCACGGGGTGGATACGGAAATGGAACTGGCCTTATAGGGATAGATCAGAATATTGAGTTGATTAAAAGCGCTTATTTAGCCCCTGCGATTCAAGGAAGAATGCAATGTGATTTTGGATACATTCCATGTCGAATATTTAAAAATATTAGTTATGGAAAATTTGGAATAACCAATAGCAAGGCCGTGTATAATCTATTTCATAAAAAAATTGTTTATAATTCAGATCCATATCAGCTTTGCTTTGATGCGATTCGAAAAGCTAGCACGATTACAAATGATGAGATAATTGAGCAAATGAATTTCGTTAGGGACAATCATACCTATATAAATAGGATAAGTTCTATCATGGAGTTTATTAGTCGTCTTAATGCTGTGTAATCTTTACTTGGAGTCTTAGCTCTTCAAAAGATCGCTGATGTACTCATTGAGAAGTTTGGTTTTTTGTCTATGATACTCGTCTGATTTGTGGTCCCAATTTCCACCACCTCGATAGTGTAGGCAGCTGTTATCTAAAAGGAATTCTATGTTGTGGGGATTAGATTTGATAAACTTTACCGTTTTTGAATCGAACTGTTGAAACATTTCAGGTGTGAAGAACTGTGAATGAAGCGTTCCGAAGATTTATTTACCTGTTTAAAATATGGTTTAGGTCGCCGCTTCTATCATATATTTTATAATCGTTAATTGGATTGTCGGTATTGTAGCCATATAAAATTTGATCAATAAACTTAAAGCTTCCTTCTGATTTTTCTAAAAGCATGCTCATGAGAGCAACGTCATAAGTTGTTTTATAAAACATTCCATCTTTTTTAAGTAAATTGTGATTGCACTGATCAAATAAACTAATCCTAAATGTTCTTAAGTGGGAAGCGCAGTAGCCATGCTCTTTGAAGTATTTGCGATAGCTATTGGTTCTTACAACGTCACTAGGCAATTCACGATTCACATGATTCATGACCTTAACAAAGGCACTAGTTTGATAGTTGCCATAGGTGAGCCAAATATTAGGATCTTGATAGACGCCGTTTAAGTAATTTAAAACTTCAGCATTAATTAGCCAGTCATCGCCATCGACAATGACAGCGATTTCGTTGGGCTTGCACGTTTTGAGCATATTATATAAATTTTCCATCGCCCATAAGCGCTTGGTATTGTCAATAAAGGTGAAAATGGATTTTTTGCGTTTAGATGCAACATAATCTTGGACTAACTGTGCGGTTTGGTCTTTGGACATATCATTGGTATATAAGATTCGATAATGGGTTGTTGGGTAGTCTTGAAACAGAATGGAGTCTAAGTTGCGTTTGTAGTACTTAGCATTGTTATAAGAAGCTACAATAATTACAAAGTTATTGTAGGTCTGAGCGGTATAATCAGTCGTGCAATTGGCGGATAAGCAGAGCAGCCCCAGAAGTAATTTGCGCATGCTTTTAAACTTTCAGTTCTTTGCCACTGCGGACTGCTAAAAAGTTGCCATACTTGTAGTTTTCCATCCAATCTTGCCAGGTATCGATTTTCGTTAGCTGCCAGCGGGAGATGCGATAAATTTGGTAGTTGTACTGAGTTAAGTATTCATAAACGGCTTTTAAGGTGATTCCAGCATCAGGGTAGGTGCCGCCATATTCGAATTGAATATAATCAATTTGCGAGTTGGTAAGTAGTTGAGTAGCGCCTTGCAAGACATCTAGTTCAGCACCCTCTGTGTCGATTTTTAAGTAATCAATGTGATTGATTTGGTGGGTAGTGCAGAAATGATCTAAGCTGTCCGTTGAAATCTCAATTGGTTGATAGTTGAAGCTGTAGGATTTAATCGGGTCATTTAGCTGACGGTCATAAATTGAGCTGAGCTCAGGAATATCGACGCAGTGCCAAATAGTTTTAGTAGTAGGCGCACTGAAGATTCCCAGTTGGAAAAGATGTAAATTGCCAGTTGCGGCTGTCATCGCGAGCTGGGTAGGCAAGTGGATTGCCGCGTCGCTTTGCTCCTCGCAATGACGGGGAGTGGGCATAAATCGTTTTTGTAGTTTTTGAAAGATATCTGGCAATGGTTCAAAAGCATAGACTTGACTGTTTTTGCGTAAACCTAAGATAAAGTCCGTGTAATCACCAGCGTTGGCACCAATATCAAATACAATCGAGTTTGGTTTTAATAATCTTTCAACTAGATCATGTTCACCGTTTTCACAACCATGGCTAGTAGTTTCAATGGCATATAGTTCTGGTGTGACCGGTGAAACCTGGAATTTATTAGCCCAGGTTGGTGCTGGTACAAGCATAGTAACTAGCAATGTAATTTTGATGTGCTTCACTACATCTCCTCAATACACCATTTGATCAACGGTCAAGGCTAGCTTAGCTGAAATTAATAACTCGTCAACTGATAAAATTGACTGATTTTGACGTAAGCCATTAAAGAATTCTTGAATAACGGTGGTGTTGCCGAGATCAGGCTCTTGATCATTTTCATCAAAATAAGGTGCGACGCCAAATCCCGTTAAGTTGCGATAGTCAGTCATAATAATAGTTTTAGAGTCGAAGAATAGCTCAAGTCGTTCTTTGCCAATGTTTGGATTTCCTAGGGTGGTAAAAAGCAAGGTGCAAACAGATCCATCACTAAAGCTAACAGTAGTAACAAAATTATCACTAGTCTGTGCTCCTTCACCGGAGGCTCGGACCACTTCGGTTGAAACAGCAATTGGTTTACTGCCTGCCAAGTAGTAAAAAAGATCTAGAATATGAGCAGCGTAGCTCATTACGCCTCCAAATCTCCAAGCATCTGCAAAGCGCTGTTCTTTGGAGATTGCACCAGTATTAACGCGGTACTGCAACATAAATGGTGTGCTACGCTGGTCCAGGAGCGGTTTTATTTTTTGGATAAAATGCGCATAGCGGCGGGCGTAGCCAACACATAACTGAGCGGATGGATGCTGCTGTAAGAACTCTTCTAGTTTGGTTAAACTTTCTAGGCTTTCAATAAATGGTCGCTCTACAAAAACAGCTTTGTTCTGTTGTAATAAAGTAATAATATCAGTTAAATCAACTTCGGCTGATTCGCTAATAAAGACTATATTACTATCATCATGTTGAAAAGCTGATAAGTTGCCAGCTAAGGCTTTAGCGCCACGGTATGCTCGTGAGGCGGTCATAGAGCGACTAATGTCAGGATCAATAACCGTGTTGATAGCAGCGTCTTCAATTTGAGATAGAATTGGCATGACAGTTAAGCGAGTATTGCGACTAGCACCCATTAAGCCAATTTTGAGATGTTGGTCTAATTCGGCTGGCACAAAGACTATCGGAGCATTTGATGTTAGAGGACTAAGTGGAATGGTTTGGTAGTCTATAATCAAACCTGGCAACTGCTTAGCCTGTATTAGATCCAGCCCATTGGTTAAATTTTCTAAAGAGTATTCATGCTCCGTGAAGCAATCCAAATTTAATTTATTAGCGCTAATTAAGTTTACAAAAGTGTTCATAGTCTTTTGCTCATTAGATTGGGCTTGCTGTTCATGATAATATAGCCCTGGGCCATAAGGTGTAACAAAATCTAATTTAATGGCCTTGCGACAAGCAGATTCTGTTGGTAAATCAATTTGATTATTATTGGTTAAGACAATTCGCCCTTTGTGCTTTACAATACTAATTATGTCTTGCAGCTGATTTTTTAGTTCAAAGTCTGGTGTAATAATCACGCAATCAATTCCGGTGTAGTCTGTTAGGGCATTAATGATCTGAGCGACATTATCTTGAGATAAATTATATACAGTACTCAATCCAGCTTGTTGAGCCTGGCGTAATAGATTTGGATGGCGGTCAATTCCAATTACTTGGCAGCCGGCTGCAGCGCATAATTTGGCAGTAAGCAAGCCAACTGCTTCTAATCCAAAGACAGCTACCGTGTGGCCCAGTCTTAGTTGAGCACGTTCAACTGTGTGCAGGGCTACTGCACCGACACCAGTTAAGCTAGCGGCCTTTAAATCCGATTCCTGTTTAACACCAACCACTAAGTGCTCTGGTACACAGACAATGTCGGCGTGATTAGCAAAATCAGTGCCAGCACATGCAACTAGGTCTCCGACGCGAAAACTTTTAACCTTGGAACCAACCGCAATCACTACTCCAGAGCAGGAGTGACCAAGGTTGAAGACGCGACCAGCTAGGCGGTCTTTGAGTATCATGGAGGTATAGTTAAATCCACGGCTGGCAATGAGTTCTGCAATCCGCTTCACCTTGCTTGGGATTTTATCTAAAATAGAGCGCTGGCGGTCGCTAATTAATTTAGCAAGTCCACCACCAGAGCTCATAAAAGAGAATGATACTGATACTAAAACTGAGTGATCATCTAGTGTGGGCTGACAGACTTCTTTAACTGCCAGAGTGCCTTGCTCTAAAAATAGCTGTCTCATGGTTGTGACTTTCTATTTTACATGGTCCGTTCAGGGGCGTAAGTGCGTCAATTCTGGGTTAACACTTGGCGCGAGTTGAACTTGGTTGATTTTTAATTCACAAAAACTTAACACATCTTTGGTGGTAAATAAATCTTTAAATATTTTTTTGAACTGAGTATGAGCTACCAGGATTATAGTTAAATCGCTTTGTAAAATAGTATCAGACGTTTGGGTAGAGATTTTAGAGAAATGCTTTTGGAGCAAGCTGGGTTCAACATACGGCTCTACGACAGTCAGTTCAACGTGAGGCCACTTCTGTAATTCCTGTGCGATATAAAACCCAGGCGAATTGCGCAGATCGTCGACATCAGGTTTGTAAGTAACTCCCAAGACGCAGACTCTAATTTGTCGATTATTGATCTGGATCTGGCTAATTCGTTCAGCGATTTGTGCTAAGACCTGTTCTGGTTTGGCATCATTGACCTGTCTAGCTGCGAGTAGTAGTTGACTGTGTTCTGGAAAGCTTTCAATTAAAAACCAAGGATCAACTGCGATACAATGTCCCCCTACACCACAACCGGGATTTAAGATTTTAATGCGGGGGTGCTGATTGGCCAAGTTTATAATTTCTTGTCCATCCAGACCGGCCGCTTGCGCCATGCTATTAACTTGATTAGCAAATGCAATTTGGACATCACGGCAGCTATTTTCGACCAACTTGACCATTTCAGCGGCATCGGCGCTAGTTGTGCTAATATCACTCTTAACAAATTTTTGATAGAGCTGCTTGGCAAAGTCAGTTGAAGTTTGATTAATGCCGCCGACCAGCCTGTTGTTATGTATTAGTTCATAAAAAGTTTGCCCAGGAATGACACGCTCAGGTGAAAATGCCACCATAAAATCAATGCCAGCTTGCAGCCCAGTGGCATGACTTAGATAGTTTGCGATTAGCTTGGTGGTGCCTACAGGAACCGTTGATTCCACAATTACACATTGCCCTACCTCTAGTTTAGAGGCAATCACTTTAGTAGCGTCCCAGACAAAACTTAGATCAGAGCTTTTATCTTCCTTGATGGGGGTTGGTACAGCGATAATATAGTATTGCGCTGTTTCTAGTTTGGTGTTGGCATGAAAGGTCTGTTTATTTAAAACGCCGGCTAAGCGCTCACCCAATTCAGCTTCTTCAATGACCGTGACCCCTTCTAAAATTAGTTGTACTTTGTTGGCATCAGTATCATAGCCGTTCACCAGGCAGCCACTCTCAGCCAAAATAATAGCGGTTGGTAGGCCAATATAGCCTAATCCAATTACAGAAACTTTGATCATACTTAGCTCTCTTTTTAAAATAGTTGCAATTTGTTTGGCGGCTGTGCCGTCACCATATAGCAAAGTCGGAGTAAACTTCTGATGCAAAGCATACTCCAGTTGCAATTGAATTTGAACTGGGTCAGAACCAACTAGCCAAGCCATCTGGGCCATCATGGCCTCAGGGCGATCAGTTTCGGATCTCAGAATAATGACCGGCTTGCCCAAAGAAGTGGCCTCTTCCTGAATTCCGCCGGAGTCGCTTGCAATGCAGTCAACCTGATTTAGTAAGTAAACCAGCTCATGATAGGGCAACGCAGGCACCACTAGTATATTTGAGCATAAGCTTAGTTTGGCAGCCTGAATAGCATGTGCAACCTGGGGGTTGGGGTGTCTAGGATAGATAATGGCAACTTCGGGGTGTTGTTGGGCGAATCGTCGCATGGCTTGTAATGTTCGAATCATCTTCTCGCCAAAGCTTTCTCGCCTGTGCATAGTGAGTAGAACTATTTTGAGATATCCAGCTTTAACATCAGTGATTAATTCTTGAGTTGATTGAGAGATTGTTAATTTATGTAGTTTTGTCTGTTCTAAAATAAAATTTAAGGCATCGATGACCGTATTGCCCACTTGGTGAATAGCTGTTGGGTTAATACCGGCTTGTTGGAGGTTCTGACTAGCAGTATAAGTTGGCGTAAAATGATATTTAGCTAAGTTGCCAATCTGCTGGCGATTATATTCTTCCGGAAAAGGTGCAGCTAAATTTCCAGTTCGCAGGCCCGCTTCAATATGTGCAATTGGAATTTGTAAATAAAAGGCGGCTAAAGCTGCGCCCATGGCGGTGCTGGTGTCACCCTGTACAACTACCAATTGGGGGTTTTCTTGTGTGAAGATTGTCTTGCAATTTTCTAAGACAGTTTGGGTAATATGAAATAAGTCTTGACCCGTTTGCATGGTTTGAAAGGTATAGTCTGGGGTAATTCCAAATAACTCCAAGACTGTGCTCAGCAAGTCAGTATGTTGAAATGTTGCACAAAGTTTGACCGGTAATCCTAATTCTTTTAACGCAAAATAAACTGGCGCTAGCTTAATGCCTTCCGGTCGGGTACCAATAATTAAAATAATTGGACGCTTTTGCATATATTTAACTCTATAGTTTTAATGTAGACTGGAGCAATCAACTTACTTTACTAGTTTTTAAGAAGATCGCTACATCTGTTTTCTTGAGCGAGTCTAACAATTTGTGATTTGAGTGAAAGTTTAATAAAGTTTGAATAAGCGAGTTTCTGGGGACAGATAGAACTTTTTTTAGATTAGGAGTAGTTACCATGGAATATGTTTATGCCCCGTGGCGGGGTGGGTATGTTAGAAAAAAATCTGGACCGTCTTTAAATGAGGCTGATCCAAATGATTGTGTGTTTTGTCAAAAGTTAAAAGATGCTGATGATGCAGGAAGTTTTATTTTGCGCCGCTTTCAGCATCACGCAATTTTTTTGAATTTATATCCTTACGTTGCTGGTCATATCATGATCATTCCGAACCAACATGTAGCGAATTTAACTGATCTTTCACCGGCATCACGTCAGGAGCTAATGGAGTTAACAACAACTTGTGCCAGTTTGATGCAGCAGGAGCTACATGCTGGTGGGGTGAACTTAGGTATGAACTTAGGTCGCACTGCCGGTGCCGGTATTCCAGGCCATTTGCATATGCATGTATTGCCTCGTTGGCATGGCGATACGAATTTTTTGCCAATTATTGCCCAAACCAAACCGATCTCAATGGATCTCAAGCTGGTCTATCAAGACTTTAAACCACTATTTGATGCTATAAAGGTGTAATATTGGATTTTTTTTACTTGCATAGCATGTTCCTAGTGCTACACTATATTCTTGAATGTTCATAGTCGATCCTTTTTGTTTTATCTACAAAGTCAGGATCGTCTATTTATTTATAAAGTCAATCTAGATCAGCTTATTTCTCAGTTTTCATAAGTTCTGTAAAATAGCCTGATAGGATACTTATGGCATTCTAATTCAGTTTGTTGATCTCTATTATATGTTAATTGTTTATTTGTATTATCGATAAACATACGCACGCTTTCGTCAGTGTATCTTTCATCATAATCTCCTGTATCAAGTCTTAATATTAAATCATCTAGGTCTTCTTGAAGAATTAGAAATCTATTATAAAGATATCTACATTCAGCTGATGTATCGCCAGCTAGTATGCTTGGTGCTGAGATCAGCAGCAAAGTAAGTGTTAATTTATTCATTATAGTTCCCTTCATTTGAAAAATAAATATACGCTTCTATTTGTTAATATACAGACAGCTTCTCTCTAAGTGCAACAATTTGTTTAGGTTATGCAGGAACTCTTTAGAAATGATCATTTTTAAGCCCTATAAAGATCTTTTCTAGGTTGATTTTTCAACTCTTCGAAATATTCTCAAGTGCTAATTTGAGCTGAAAAATAGTTTCATCTTTTAGCTTTGATTTAACCCAGGCTTTTTGTTTAGTGTTTAGTAGCTCTCCAAGACCCGACAGGATGGATTGGTTACTTAGTTTTTCAAGCAAATTGATACAGGCTTGCAAGAAGTCTTTATATGACAAGTCAGTGCGCATTTCGATAATTGTTTTATTGACGGGCCAGTTGTTGCTTAAGAAAAACCAAGTATCAAAGATGTCTCGATTGGCAGCACCAACCCGCTCATACATAGCAACCATTTTGTGGGCGGCCATATCAGCTTGAATCATGATCTGCATACTAATTCCCAAAAACTGTTTAATTTCATATTGGGATCCAAAATCACGTTTGTTAATTTCAACCTTGATGTTTTGGGCGTCCGAAAGCTTGTCCTGATATGAAAGTAAAAAGAATATACTGTAGCGTTTATTACGCATCTTGACCTGGCCATATTCAGTTAAGATTTTTTGAACAGTGTTAAAGACCAGCTCCTCTTTGCTGGGATCTAATAAATCAAGGTCTAAATCAACTGAAAAGCGTGGTAGGTTATAAAAAAGTAGGGCAGCTGTGCCGCCTTTAAACCCCAAGCTAGATGCTATTGCATGATTAGTAAAAATCTCTTTTAGGATCATGACTAAAATATTTTTATGGGTGAATATGTTTAGCATTATAGTCCTTTTCGCAGAGTGTCATGATACGCTTCAACTCTTTTTTGTAGACTTCTATTGTTGCCATAAATTGGCAATATTTTATAGACTTGGTCCCAGTTAAGTGGCTCCAAATTGTCAAAATGGTAGTTTTTATTTAAATAAGCAGTATCTAAGAAGGCTCTTTCAGGGGTGGCGATGCTGTAATTATCTAATATTTTAACTCCTAGGGTGTCAGTTAAAATTCTAGATGTAATTGATTTGAACGTGTAGGTCTGATTATCACAAATAATTTCTCTGGCTTGATATGAAGCTACAAAGATTTGGCTATAATGTTGAAAAATTATGCCCGCATTTCTTAAAACTGTCTCAAAGCTAATATATGCAGGAGTGAGTATTTTAGTAGCCAACTCTAGTTTGTTGTAGTTTATATCCTTGGCATATAAACCACGCCTGATATGATATAGATCATTGGTAGAAATGTAATAGGTCAAACTGGCTCGTAAGCCTCTTTCGGTTGATTTAGTTAATAGTAGAAGCTCGCTGAATGAGTATACAGTTTGATTGTTTTTGAAAATTGCCTTAAGAACATTTGTTTGCATTTTAACCTATCACTTTTGAAGATATGAGCTAAATGTGAGAATTTTTATATCATTTGGCTTTAATTATATCAAAGGTGTAGCAGGTAGAGCAAGATTCACTTAGTAGTGTACATTGCGTCATTGCGCTTGCTCGCCGTAGTCTTGGCAGAGGCTGGGTCATTGCGAGGAGTGAAGCGACGCGGCAATCTGCTTACTTATATTAAACAATTAAACAAGAAGATTGCCACACCCCTATCGGGGCTCGCAATGACGCAGTGTGCACTACTAAAGTAAGTTTGGCTATAAATGTGAGAATTTTTATATCATTTGGCTTTAATTATATCAAAGGTATAGCAGGTGATTCTTGACGTTTGTCTTGCCAAAGAAGGGATGCTTGAGATTTGGCAAAAATCTTTAAATGACATAATCTTAGATTTGAAGATTTTAATACCCTATTTAAAGGTTGTCTAAATATGAAATCATTAGAAATACGCCAAAGGTTTTTTGAATTCTTTAAGAAGCAGGGGCATACCCAGATTGATAGTTCTTCTTTAATTCCAGCTCAAGATCCAACTTTACTATTTACCAATGCTGGTATGAATCAGTTTAAAGATCTATTTTTAGGAATGGAAAAGCGTAGTTACGTGCGAGCGGTTACTATTCAAAAATGTATTCGAGCCGGTGGCAAGCATAATGATTTAGATCAAGTGGGCTTTACTAAGCGCCATTTAACCTTCTTTGAAATGATGGGGAATTTTTCATTTGGAGATTACTTCAAAGAAGATGCTATTCAGTTTGCTTGGGACTTTTTAACAACTGAAATAGGCCTGCCTAAAGATAAATTATATCCAACAGTGTTTAGAGAAGATGATCAAGCTTATGCTATTTGGAATCAGCAAATTGGAGTGCCTGTTGAGCGGATTGGCCGTTTAGATGAAAAAGACAATTTTTGGCAAATGGGTGATACCGGACCGTGTGGACCATGTACTGAAATTTATTATGATCGAGGTGCACAAGAGGGCTGTGGGCAATCAAGTTGCAAACCGGGTTGTAGCTGTGATCGCTTCTTAGAAATCTGGAACCTGGTTTTCATGCAATATGACCGTCAAGCCGGTGGAGAGCTAGTACCGCTCAAGCAAACCGGAGTAGATACTGGGATGGGATTGGAGCGCATTTCGCTAGTCGTTCAGGGCAAGGATTCAGTTTTTCAAATTGATGTTTTTCAGGATACTATTAAGCAAATTGAAGTTTTAACAGGCCTGAAGTATGCTGAGCAAGATGCGCAGAAGCGTGCGGCTTTTCATGTGCTATGTGATCATGTTCGCGCAGCTAGCTTTGCTTTAGCTGATGGCTGTGCTCCATCTAATGAA
>JAHFBM010000024.1 GCA_023250055.1 bacterium
ACCACCCCAGTCAAACTACCCACCAGACAATGTCCTCTGCCCGGATTACGGGAATTCAGAGTTAGATTTTCAAACGGATAAGAGCGGTATTTCAAGATCGACTCCACCGAAACTAGCGTCTCGGCTTCAAAGTCTCCCGCCTATCCTACACAAATACATTCGAAAATCAATGTCAAGCTATAGTAAAGGTGCACGGGGTCTTTCCGTCCTGCTGCGGGTAATCAGCATTTTCACTGATACTACAAATTCACTGAGTTTATCGTCAAGACAGCGCCCAACTCGTTACGCCATTCATGCGCGTCGGAACTTACCCGACAAGGTACTTCGCTACCTTAGGACCGTTATAGTTACGGCCGCCGTTTACCGGGGCTTCGATTCAAAGCTTCATCCTTACGGACTAACCTCTCCTGTTAACCTTCCGGCACTGGGCAGGCGTCAGACTCTATACTTCCTCTTACGAGTTCGCAGAGCCCTGTGTTTTTGCTAAACAGTCGGTTGGGCCTCTTTGTTGTAACCTTAAAACGCTTCTTAGAGCGAACTCAAATAACGTCAAAGGCACCTCTTTTCCCGAAGTTACGAGGTCATTTTGCCGAGTTCCTTAACGATAATTATCTCAACGCCTTAGTGTTCTCAACTCGTCTACCTGTGTCAGTTTACGGTACGATCACTTATTAGCTCACTAGAGGCTTTTCTAGTCAGTGTGAGATCAGTTGAATACATCTCTTCTAAGAATTGACATACCCATCACGCCTTAAGGTTATGATTCTACGGACTTACCAATAGAATCCCTCTAAACGCTTAGCTTGGCAATACATAATCCAAGTCAACCTGCCCTACTGCGTCCCCTCATCGCTAATAACGCTAATATAGTGGTGCAGGAATATTTAACCTGCTGTCCATCGCCTACTCCAATTGGCCTCGGCTTAGGCATCGACTAACCCTGAGTGGATAATCCGATCTCACGGAAACCTTAGACTTCCGGCGAACAGGAATCTCACCTGTTTTTTCGTTACTTATGCCAACATTCTCACTTCTCTGACCCAATAAACCTATCTTTACAGTTAAGCTTGTGTCTGTCAGAGAACGCTCCCCTACCTCTGTATCTTTAGATACAAACCGCGACTTCGGTAATTCGTTTTAGCCCCGTTTTTTCTTTAGCGCAAAAATACTTGACCAGTGAGCTGTTACGCTTTCTTTAAAGGATGGCTGCTTCCAAGCCAACCTCCTGGCTGTCTTTGCGTTTTCACATCTTTAAACACTTAACGAATATTTAGGGACCTTATTCGGCGATCTGGGCTGTTTCCCTCTCGACCACGGAACTTATCTCCCGCAGTCTGACTCCCATCTTCTAAATCTACGGCATTCAGAGTTAGTAAGAAACCGGTAAGCTTGCGCCCCCAAATTTCCAACTGTGCTTTACCTCCGTAGAAAATTCAATGAGGCTATACCTAAATATATTTCGGGGAGAACCAGCTATTTCCTAGTTTGATTAGCCTTTCACCCCTATCCACACCTCATCCGAGCAGTTTTCAACCCACACCGGTTCGGACCTCCATCTCATTTTACTGAAACTTCATCCTGGACATGGATAGCTCACTAGGTTTCGGGTCTATCCCATACTACTAATCGCCCTATTCAGACTTGCTTTCGCTACGGCTCCGTTCTTTCAAAACTTAACCTTGCAGTATAGGTATAACTCGTTGGCTCATTATGCAAAAGGCACATGATTGCGCGTACATATACATCGCTTTCATCGCTTATAGATACTTGGTTTCAGGTTCTATTTCACTCCCCTTCCGGGGTTCTTTTCACCTTTCCCTCACGGTACTCGTTCACTATCGGTCATCAGGTAGTATTTAGCCTTACCCCATGGTCGGGGCAGATTCCCACGGAATTTCACGTGCTCCGCGGTACTCGGGTATATAATAATCATGCCTCTTAATCTTTCATTTACGGGACTGTTACCCTCTATGGCCATCCTTTCCAAAATGTTCAATTAGATTAAGCGCTGTGACCTAAAGACTGCATTCTTTAGCAATTATACCCCACAACCATCATATTGCAACGCACGCAGGCTTACACAATATGATTTTAGGCTCTTCCCATTTCGCTCACCACTACTACGGGAATCAACTTCGTTTTCTTTTCCTGGCACTACTTAGATGTTTCAGTTCATGCCGTTCACCCCGCTATCTTATGTGTTCAGATAGCGGTAATCTGGGTTTGCCAGATTGGGTTTCCCCATTCGGATACCTCCGGATCAAAGCTTGCTAGACAGCTCCCCGAAGCTTTGGCAGCCTGCTGCCTCCTTCATCGCCTCCTGATACCAAGGAATCCACCAAGTACCCTTTTCAATTAATTACAAACTTTATTAGCATTAATTACAGTGAATTTCCAGCATCAATATAAAACTACAAACATTTCAAAGATCGTAAGATAAACTTACTTCTGTTAACACACGAGAACTACAAAAACTTGGTGGAGGTGAGCGGAGTTGAACCGCTGGCCTTCCGCGTGCAAAGCGGACGCTCTACCAACTGAGCTACACCCCCTTTAATTGCGGTTAGACCTTATAGGCGCCACCACCACTAAATCAATGGTGGGCCTAAGCCGACTCGAACGGCTGACCTCCCCGTTATCAGCGGGGTGCTCTAACCAACTGAGCTATAGGCCCACTGTTATAAACACCCCGAATAGCCTAGCAGAATGAAATTGTGTAAATACACCTTATAAGACAAACACTGTTGTCTAGATTATCTCCCTCGAAAGGAGGTGATCCAGCCGCAGGTTCTCCTACAGCTACCTTGTTACGACTTCACCCCAATCACCATCCATACCTTAGGTGTCCGCCTCCTAAAAGGTTAGCTAAGACAACTTTGGGCACAAACAGCTCTCATGGTGTGACGGGCGGTGTGTACAAGGTCCGAGAACGTATTCACCGCGCCGTTGCTGATGCGCGATTACTAGCGATTTCAACTTCATGGGGTCGAGTTGCAGACCCCAATCTGAACTTAGATCGGCTTTATGGGGTTAGCATGCCCTTGCGGGTTAGCAGCCCTTTGTACCGACCATTGTAACACGTGTGTAGCCCTGGGCATAAAGACCATGATGATTTGACGTCATTCCCACCTTCCTCCCGGTTTCCCGGGCAGTCCCGTCAGAGTGCTCGCTTACGCGATAGCAACTGACAGCAAGAGTTGCGCTCGTTAGAGGACTTAACCAAACATCTCACGACACGAGCTGACGACAACCATGCAGCACCTGTGTATCTGTCCAAGTAAACTTGGAAAATCGTGTTTCCACGACGGTCAAATACATGTCAAACCCAGGTAAGGTTCCTCGCGTAGTATCGAATTAAACCACATGTTCCACCGCTTGTGCGGACCCCCGTCAATTCCTTTGAGTTTTAATCTTGCGACCGTAGTCCCCAGGCGGATCACTTAACGCGTTAGCTGCGACACCAATCCCACAATGTGAGACCAACATCTAGTGATCATCGTTTACAGCGTGGACTACCAGGGTATCTAATCCTGTTTGCTACCCACGCTTTCGTACCTCAGCGTCAGTAATGGACCAAGAGGCTGCCTTCGCCATCGGTGTTCCTCTCGAGATCTACGCATTTTACCGCTACTCCGAGAATTCCACCTCTCTCTTCCATACTCTAGTAAACCAGTTTCCATCGCACACTCCCAGTTAGGCTGGGAAATTTAACGACAGACTTGATAAACCGCCTACATACCCTTTACGCCCTAGTAATTCCGAATAACGCTAGCACCCTTCGTATTACCGCGGCTGCTGGCACGAAGTTAGCCGGTGCTTTCTCTAGTGGTACCGTCATTTCACATCCATATTAGGGATGCTATTTTCTTCCCACTTAACAGGAGTTTACAATCCTAAGACCGTCATCCTCCACGCGGCGTCGCTGCGTCAGACTTTCGTCCATTGCGCAATATTCCTCACTGCTGCCTCCCGTAGGAGTCTGGACCGTGTCTAAGTTCCAATGTGGCCGTTCACCCTCTCAGGTCGGCTAACCATCATCGCCTTGGTAGGCCTTTACCCCACCAACTAGCTAATAGTACGCAAGCTCATCCCTTAACGGCAGCTTGAGGCCACCTTTCTCCCATAGGACTTATGCGGTATTACCTTCAATTTCTCGAAGTTATTCCTCATTAAGGGGTAGATTCTTACGCGTTACTCACCCGTCTGCCACTGTACTCATCCCGAAGGACTTTCTCGTTCGACTTGCATGTGTTAAGCACGCCGCCAGCGTTCATTCTGAGCCAGGATCAAACTCTTCGTCACAAAAATCTCATATAAAACTCTGCTAGGCTACGGGGAATTTTTTATATCTTCAAAAAATTCCTCAAATAGTTTATTTGTACTTCTCATGTATTTCAAAGAAAACCAAAAATTTTCAATAACTTAATTCAGTTCAAATAATTTACAAATTGCGTCAAATTTCAATTCGAAACTCATTTAAAATTATACATGTAATTTTCAGAGTGTCAAACTTTTTTTAAATTGTTTTTTACGCTTTGAATCGATATAATCATCAATCCAATTCTTAAACCACATGTACTGAACATTTCAAAAAATATCTTTTTAAACTACTGCAAATTGATTTATGCAAATTGAGTCAAACAACAACTTAAACTTGTTTTAAATTATACAGGTTAAATCAGGAAGGTCAAACTTTTTTTAATTTATTTTCGCAGCACTGAATCAAACAAAAGTAATTCAATTTGGTAAATTAACATGTACTGAATATTTCAAACTTATTGAGATCAAAATAACACTTTTTAGAATAAAAAATCCCGGCAGGGATTTTTATTAATCGATTTATGTAAATTGAATCAAACAACAACTTAAACTTGTTTTAAATTATACACGTTCACACGCGCAGGTCAAACTTTTTTTAATACATTTTAAGAGTTACGACACTCTCCAGCCAACTCTGCCTGCAACACTCGCTCCAGATCGCGCTTTGCAGTATTTAGATTGCTATTAATAATTTGATAGTCAAAGCCAACTTGTTGCATCTGAGCCTGCTCCTGCACTGCAATTTGCAATCTTCGATCTATTTCCTGATCAGTTTCAGCCTGTCTACCAACCAATCGCACCCTTAATTCTGCCAAACTTGGCGCCATCACCCAAATTAAAACCGCTGGAGGATACTCTTGCTTAATTTTTACCGCGCCAACCAAATCGATTACCAACAAGAATGAATGACCCGACCGCAGCTCATCCAGTACATATCGCGGCGAGCCATAATAATGACTATAGACTTGGCTATACTCCATAAAGAAGCCGATTGCCAATTTATGCTGAAACTCATCCACCGTAATATAATGGTAGTCTATACCCGGCACTTCCTGTCCACGTGGCGATCTAGTAGTATATGTAACCACACGCCTTAAACCACTACTCTGACCAAGACGGTCTAACATGGCCTGCGCCAAAGTAGTTTTGCCAACACCCGACGAGCCCGATATTATAAACAACTTTCCAGAACGAACGACATTGTTCACAGAGTATCCTATATATAAGGAAGAATTATGACTATCGACGTCATCATATTCTAGTTCAAAATAGTTCACAAGTAATCTTCCATTCGAGATATAGAATTTTATTGGTATTAATATTTTAATTTTATTACAAATATAGCAAATCGTCAAACTAGCCGACCGCAAATTAGCTGCTATACTAAATAAAAATAGGATATAAAAATGCTAATCGATGACCTGAACGAACAATTAAAGCTAATTGAACCGGATATAAAACTAATTCAAAGCTACTTAGCTAGCTCTAACTTAGACTCTGAGCTAACTAAACTTGAACAAATCAGCCAAGAACCAGACTTTTGGCAAAAAACCACTGAGGCCAAACAGCTCCAACGCCTCAAAGAGCAAAAAGAAACCTACCAATCCATCATGCTGAATCAATCAGAGCTAACCGGCCTAATTGAGCTATTTGCAGATGATGAGAATGAACTTAAGCAGCTTCAACCAGAAATTCGAAAATTTGCCAAAACTACCCATAACTTTAAAATAGCCCTCCTTCTCAATGGACCTGATGATGCCAGCAACTGCTTTGTGGGAATCAATGCCGGTGCTGGTGGCACAGAATCACAAGATTGGGCTAACATTCTACTTCGCATGTACCTACGATTTTGTGAAATTAACAAACTATCCGCCCAAATCTTAGACCTTCAGAATGGTGAAGAGGCTGGCATTAAATCAGCCACACTCTTTATTAAAGGCAAAAATGCCTATGGCATCCTAAAAACCGAACATGGCGTACACCGATTAGTGCGAATTTCGCCATTTGATGCTAGCAAGCGTCGACACACTTCATTTGCCTCTGTACACGTTACTCCTGAGGCTCCTGATGTGGAAGTCAACATCGACCCCAAAGATCTCCGTATTGATACCTATCGAGCCGGTGGTGCTGGTGGTCAACACGTTAACAAAACCGACTCAGCTGTTAGAATTACCCACTTGCCTACCAATATTGTCGTACAGTGCCAAAACGAACGCTCACAGACTCAAAACAAAGATGTCGCCATGAAGATGCTCATGGCAAAGCTATTAGAGCGAGAGCGTGATGCGGCTGAAGCCAAAAAAGCCGGTTATGAAAAAAAGAAAATCGAATGGGGCTCCCAGATTCGCTCATATGTCTTACATCCATATAAAATGGTCAAAGACCACCGCACTGATTTTGAATCACCCCAACCTGATTTAGTTTTAGATGGTGAACTTCTGCCATTTATCGAACAGAGCTTAATCTGGCTGCAAAAAGAATCTCAAACCCACTAAATAGAAGCGACTAGCCAAACCTAAAATTAATTGCTAAGACTAAATGCAACTTTAGTCTTAGCAAGTTAGAAATAAAAAAATGAAATTTACCAAAAGAACTGCCCTAGGGATGTGCTTTAAAAGTGTAATCACAATGGGACTTTATACACTTTACTATAATTTCCATACCGCGTTTGCCTTACGAAAGCACGGTGCTAAAATCCCAGTCTACTGGACCATATTTTGGTATCTATTTCTGGGCTTACTAGCCCTGGTTTCCAAAGAAGTCTTTATCTTCAAATTGGCTGTTTTCCTCTATTTCTGGTACAAATACCTCAAAGCTTATTGCGCTATCGTTGAGCAAGACACAAATGTCCGCAATTGGACCATTTGTAAAAGGTTTATTCTCTGGTCTTTATTACTTTATCCTTTTGCATTACCAGCCATATTCCTCCCAGAGGAATATGCCATTGTTAGTATATCAATTTTTGCGATTGGCCTTGGGTATCTGCAGTATGTATTTATTCAAAAAGGATTGAACGATTTTGCCGAGCAGCCAGCACAATCCACTCCAGAGCATTCTGAGGAGCATTACGAATAAGTTAATACTCCACTGCCTCCATATTTTTGATGGACGCGGATCATGGGATCGCAATTCCTGCCACCGATAAAGCAACTTACATGGAATCGAAAAAAAAACTAATAGACCTCGTTCCAATTCACAGTCACGTCAGTATTGCAACCTGTTCCCAAAGCAGTTACAACTACTGATAAGCTTTCGCCCGGTAAAAGTGTAATATTAAAATTATTGGCCTTTAAGAAAATATTCTCGTGCCCACCTTTAATGTTAAAAAAGCTTAATAGTTGGGTTCCACCATTCACAGCCGTTGCTGACATGTCCACCTCCATACAAGAGTTTGAATCCACATCACTAAAACGAGAGTTGGTTAAGGTCGGATTTTTAGTTAACCAGAAGCGAGCATTCACATCGCTAGACAAGCTAACCATCGAAATCTGCACTTCCATTCGATTGGTTTTACCGGACACCATCGGCTTATTGCGCACTGTCAAAACTGGCTTAGTTTGATTAATAGCAACTGAAAAATCATTTCGAACTGATGAGTAATTTCGCTCAGCTGAAGCTTGTCGCTTACCAATTGAACCCATTCCCAATGCAACTAAGCGCATTGTTACATCATTCTTGCCAGATACACGAGTCACAGTCGCGCTAACTGGCAAAATCGGTTTACTTAAAACAGCGTTAATCGTGTAATTTAATTTTGACAAAACATGAAATGGATACCAGGACCCTTCCGGCGCCAGCACCTCAAAAACAATTTGCGTTGAGCCCATCCAGCCATATGAAATCCGAAATAAATTAATTTTACTTGGATCAAGCATAACTCGACTTGGCCCAGAACCATCTAATTTATCAACATTAAACTCTGTCGACCTAATCACTGCATCTACTTCTGACCGTCGATACAAAATACTGAATTCCGCTTCGCTGCATCCAACTGCAAATCCATCAGCATCATCAAACATCCCGACCCATTGATTAGTGCCTGAAGTCGCAGATGTATCAAAACCAGCAATCAGATAAAGATAAACTTCTGAAAAAGGAATCGGTATAAAGTTTCTTAAACTGACTAATTTAGCTACAGCCGCTCCATTAGCTGTACCAGTTCGCAGCAGTGCCATGTTATCTGATCCACTATAAGTTACTGAACCCGAGCCAGTCACCGTTGTAGAAACTAAATCAGTTGGAATGCTATATGCAAAATGAATATTCAAAAAATGAAACCGTTCAGCAAACACCTGATCGCCAAGCAGGGAGATCAATGGACTAATTTCCGTTGTTCGATTGGCCCCTTGAATCGTATATGCCCGACTAGTTCCCAAGCTAGAATTCGAGTAAATGCTAATTAACGTCAATAAAATTAAATGTCTCAGTATCATTGCTATCTCTCTGCGCTATGCTTAAACCCATACATCCTATTTAATTCTTCAAGCAAGTAGATCGCCACACCCCTAAAGGGGGTTCGCGATGACGAGCTAACCAATCGTTTCCTGCCAGACCAGGCTTAAATCACAATCTGAAATCGCTGTATCGGTTGCCCCAATAATTGCCAATGTCTCACCTGGCTGCAAGGTAATTAAAAGTTGATTCGTTAGAAATGATAAATTACGAGCTGCCTTAGCTAAGAACGGAACCACCAGCTGCTCACAGCCACCAGTCACTACACCCCGGTCAGTATAGTCAACGACCGATATATTACTATCTTGAGAGACCCAATTAGCACCAGTAATTGTAGGATTCTTTACAAATCTAAATCTTGCCAATGATGAGCTCCATAAAGTTCCACCAACTGCAAATTCAGCATGCACCAAATTAATAGTTGCGCGATTAGTCTTCCCATTGATCAAAGTGTTATTCCGAATTGCAAAAATCAAATCACCAGAATTGCCAAAGCGCTTGCTCATTACCGAATGTTGCTGATTTCTAAAAGCAACGCCCTCACCTAATGTTCCAGCGCACCACGATGCAGTTTTCAATATTACATTACTAGCATTGCCATTATTTTTCACCTCCATCCGCACTGGCAAAATTGGATTATAAACCGAAGGTACATCAGATATATTTGCACGATAAATTTTATGAAATGGAAACCAAACCCCATCTTGACGACAAACTTCAAACATAATTGGTGATGTTCCCAACCAACCATACGTAATTCGAAAGATATTGATCTTCTGCGGGTTAATTGTGATCAAACTTGCTCCTGAGCCATCTAGTCGATCAATATTAAACTGGTTCTGGGATACTAATTGCTCCGTCACCTGCCCAATCAAACCGCGTCGATATAAAATTGAAAACTGAGTGCCATTATACCCAATTGCAAATCCATTTACATCATCAAAAACCCCAGCCCACTGTGTTGAGTTAGCTACTCCAGCATTATACACTACCGTAAAATATGCATAGGCCTCATGCCCCGGCGTGTATCTAAGAGGTGAGGTACTATTGATAGATGCAAACCCAGCGTTATTAGTACTAGTTGAAACTTTTGCCATCGCCATCGTATCTGGATCATGCACCACAGATCCACCATTTACCACCGATGTCTGCACGATATCAGAAGGAATATTATATAAAAATTGCACGCTAACCGAATCTCGCCGACTCTCAGTCATTAAATCTGAAAAAACTGAAATATATTCCTTACGCTGATTATCTTGGCTAGTAATTCGCTGGTCCTTAATATCATAAGACGTGCCCGTTGGAGCATAGCAAATTACGCTTGATAAAAACATAAGGCAACCAACAATGCTTTTCATGAAATTACTCTTCCCCACCAATCAAATAAAACTATTTTAATCAACCATCGCCCTTACTGAATAATTTCAATATTGTAGTAGCCTGTCTTAGATGCATCTAAAGCCGCAAAACTATTATAGTTTCCTTGCTTAATCTGCAAAGTCCCGGATGGCGCAGGACTAACACTATAATTATTAATCACGCTAGCATCACTTTTGCCATTCCCATATGCAAAATTATTCGTAAAAATAGTGGTAGAGGTTGTATTTTGATCAATGATACCATAGCCACTAGTTACACCAGTATTACTATTCACACGATTATCCGTTACCCGACAGAGGCTCGTCCCACTAGTTAAATTAATTCCATAACCAATCCCAGTCCCACCATCATTACTACTAACTCGACAATGAGTGATCACACTATATTTTTCATTACTAGCAGTTCCATCCCCTAAAATAAATCCCGATCCAATTGATCCGGCATGTGTCCCACCAGTATTTCCAACCGCTTCGCAAGTATCAAAAAGATTACCCGTTCCAGTAATTGCGCTAAATCCCACTGCCAATTCCCCAGAAGTAGCCGAAGTTGAGATTTGATTAAAAGCATGGCAATCAAAGAAACAATTATATTTACTTGCAATCAATCTAAAGCCATAGCTGTTTTGACTAACACTAGAATTTCTAACTGCACTGCAACCCCGTAATACACAATCATTACAACTGTTTAACTTAAAGCCATTAGCCGTACCGGTATCATCACTAGCGCCAGCTTTGGTATTACTATGATTCGATGAAATACAATTCTCAAACCTGATGTCATTACAGGTATCCAAATACACTCCAAACACCTCTGCAGTTGCTGAACTACAATCACTAATAATCAAATCATGAATATGAATATTATGAGCACTACTATTAACCTTCAGACCCGTATTGTTTAAACCCGAAATTTTACCATTAAAAACATGGACATTGTACAAACTGCTAGCAACTTCGATTCCAATCAAACCAGTTGAGCTGTTTCCCGTCTGCTGATAAATCGTAGCTGCATTTAAATTCAAAACTACGTTGCTAGCTGAAATTTTAATCCCTGTTACAGTATTATTAGTTGGATTTAACGGCAAATCTCCAGAAAGATAGTAACGACCTGAAGCGCGAATTGTGATCATAGCTCCGCTGCTAGAAACGGCCGTGTTCAGATCTGACAGATGAATCGCACTGGTATAAAAGCTTGGTGTAATCGTAGACTTTAGATCAACCTCTCCAATAGCATCATCAGCATTCAATGACCTATGAACCAATAAAATCTGACAAAGTAATAATAATCTTATTATGACTTTGAACATTCACCACTCCCTTCTTAATAGATGGAGTGAAACTAACAAAGATTTTTTTTAAGATCAAACTATTAGATTAAATTCTGTTGAAAGCAGGTAGTAGATCTAAGAAAATTAAATTAATTAAGCCTGGTAAACCCATCTTGGCAAGATCTATACAGTTTGTTGATTTAAGGTTTTTTAATGGCACTTCTCATAAGAGAGTGGATTGCCGCGCCTACTTCGCTAAAGCTTCGAAGGCTCGCAAAGACGGGAGCAGCAACAGGCTACGTTAAAATTACACCAAAACTCCTCTCAAAGACGCAAAAATAGATACTCGTGCAGAAATAAAATATTTTCTTAAATTGAGTTCGCGTT
>JAHFBM010000073.1 GCA_023250055.1 bacterium
ATAGCTAATTGCAGTAAGCTCTGCACAAACCAGTATGTCATTGCGAGGAGCCTTCTTCTGGCGACGTGGCAATCTACTGGCTAGTTTTTTAAGTGGATCACCACACCCACAAGGGGCTCGCGATGACGCAAGTGGATCGCCACACCCACAAGGGGCTCGCGATGACGCAAGTGGATCGCCACACCCACAAGGGGCTCGCGATGACGCAGCGTGGATCGCCACACCTACAAGGGGCCTGCGATGACGCAGCGTGCGCTACTAAGTGAGTTTGGCTATAAAGGCTTGGAGACATTGTGCACGGCATAGTGGGGTTAGCTATAGTTAAGCAGAGTATGTTTGTCTAGCTGTTTCTAGACTTGATCTAAGTAGACACTTTACCTTTATATTATCATTGGCTAGGCTGTGACCCAAACGGGTTAAACTTAGTTTATCAAGAAAAGGGTTCTGGCAAAATGATGAAGCAGGTAATACTTTTAGGATTAATTTTGGGGCAAGTTGGTGGGATTGGAGCACTGTCGCAGCGACATTATGCAGCTTTATATCAATCTTATCAAACAGATTTTGCAATGGCACAAAAGGCGCATGGTGATAAAAAAATCAGTCTATTGCAAGATGCTAAGTTAGCATTAAATGTTTTGACGGCTTACACTAAGCAAGTTCATGGAGATTACGCTGCAGTGACCCAAGTGCTACAGCATAATGGGGCTCAAGTTAGTCACTTTGCAATTGATAGTAGTGCTTTGCAAGCCGATCTAACTAATTTGGAGGCTCAAATTAAACTGCAAAAAGCACAACTAGAACAGGATCGCAAAAATGAGTCTGCAGCCGCGTCTTTGGCAATTCAGTCTCAAGCTGCAGCTTTAAAAGCTGCTCGTAAGTTGCGCGAAGCTCGTGTAGATGCAGTTGCATCAGCTGTGACTAATCGGCGGGATCGGATTCAAGTTGCAGCTGCTGAAGCGCGGGATACTGCAGCTGCGATGGCAGAAGCAAATCGTCAGGCAACCTTGAATAGCATTGTAGCTGAGCCAGCAGCGGCAAGCTCTCCGGCTCAAGTTGGTCGGCAGTATGATCAGAAACTTTTGGCACTGCAACGTGATTTAGGCCATGCCAAATTAGCACGATCGCTAGATGCTTGGAAGGATAGTGCTATCTAAAGAAAATAGTTTTAAAAATAACTTAAGGGGTGCCGGCTTAATGTGGGCACCCCTGTTTTTGCAACTTTTTTTAGGCGCGAAGTGTAAGAGAATTATCACTTTTACGTCATTGCGAGGAGCCTTTTTCTGGCGACGCGGCAATCCACTCTCTCATGAGACTTACCATTAGAAAACTTAAATCAACAAACCGTACAAATCTTTCCAAGATAGATTTCCAAACTCCATTAATTTAATTTTCTTAGCCCCATTACCAGCTTTCAACTGTTTTTCTCGAGAACTATTAGTGTAACCGGCATAAACACCTTGTTTGTGTTGTTTGACGTTCATGTCTTTAATAGGTGTTTTTCATGAGAGAGTGGATTGCCGCGTCGCCAAAAAGAGGCTCCTCGCAATGACGTAAAAGTGGATACTCATACAAAAATAAAATATTTTCCCAAGATCGAATTCGCGTTAATAGGTACTTTTCATGAGAGAGTGGATTGCCGCGTCGCCAAGAAGAGGCTCTTCGCAATGACGGTAATAGCAACAGGCTTCACTAAAATTACGCCGAAACTCCTCGCAAAGACATATGACTAAATGTTTTAATGTTGCTCTTAGATCAAATTTACGTTATTAGACTCATCGAATTAGCGTTTTTAGATCGAATTCACGTGTTTTAATAGATCTTGCCGACATTGGCAGGGGTTGATAAATCTAATTCCTATAATTCCATATCGATTGGCAGCGCTAATATTTTTTAGTTTGTCATCGATAAAAATTAATCGTTTGGGGTCAAGTTGAAACTTGCTTAAGAATTTTTTAAAAGCGGCTGGGTGGGGTTTCATTAAGTAGTTGTCTTGGGCGCTTGTAACCAAGACGCCATCAAATAAATTAAATAATTGTGGATATTTTTGCGCTAAAATCTGGGCAGACTGTTCACCTAAATTAGACAATGCCAAAACTCTATAACCAGCTATCTTTAAATCCTGAATCAGTTGGACTGTTTCTGGAATTGGGAGTTGCGCATTAGCCATTTGCAGTGCAAGGGGAATTAAATCAATCAAATCCGGGTGCCGCTCTTTAATTTGCATAATTGATTGTTCTACGACATTACCCCGGTAGGCAAGCTTCAAAATATCCCAAATTAAACTGGGCCGGCAGGCGGCTTGAAGTAGCTTGAGCTTATGCTTAGTTGACAGGGCAATCCGCAGAGCGCGCAGCGGGCTAAAGCGCAGGACAACCCCATTTAGATCAAATGCAATGGTATTAATTGGGTTAATTATAGTAGAGGATGGTACGGGTTGAAATTGCGGACGCTTATGTATCACTCTGGCATGTTTAATTAATAGTCCAGAAATAATCAATGTGATGATACCATAATAGATGGGGTTGGGCATGCCGGCCTCTAAGTGTGTTTTTGATTTAGCATACTATGCAACATTTATTTGATCTACTTTTGAAGATGGCATAATCTATTGAATAGGTAAAAAATTTTTAGAAGGAGCCCGAAGAGTGTTAGATCGATTGAATTTTAATAGAATAGCATTTTGTCAAACCTTATGCTTGATTGTAATTGCTAAATTAATTCCAGTGAGCCATATTTTAGGCTCAAGTAAAGCCTGTTTTACGGTTACTAATATTTTAGGGCCATTGGCAACTTTATTTGGTGGGCTTCTTGGTGGTCTGTTATATAGTTTGGTGGGTTGGATCTGGGCTGGCAAAATTTCACTATTGCTTAGTTCTGGATTGCCACACCTGTTTGCCGGTCAATATTGGCGTAGTGAGTCGATAATTTTTAAAGTAAGCGTGCCATTAATATGCATGCTTTTATTTTGGTCTCATCCAGTTGGCTTAGCAGCTGGTTGGTATGCAACCTTTTGGTTGATTCCAGTTATAATTGCAGTTATGAAAATGTCTGGATCGATTTGGCAGGCTTTGGGGGCAACCTTTGTAGCACATGCCGTTGGCTCCGTGATTTGGTTATATTTTGCAGCCCCAATGTTGCCATCGCAATGGTTGAGTCTGATGGCAGTTGTGCCATTTGAGAGAATTTGCTTTGCCGTTGGGATGATGTTGTTGTATAAGATCTTGATGGTAACATCTTGGACTTGGAATATTTATAGAATCGTTCGGTCTGCCAAACAAACTTTGAAAGCGCGTTAAAAACAATATGATTAAGCATCTGGCTGTGATTATGGATGGCAATCGGCGCTGGGCCACTAGCCGAGGTTTAAGTGCAATGTTTGGTCATCGTGAAGGTGCCAAAGCTGTTGAGCATGCCATTAAGTTCTGTTTAGACTCTGAGATATCGCATCTTTCACTATACACCTTCTCGCTTGAGAATTTTCAACGCTCACGCGCCGAGAAAGAATATCTATTCGATTTAATTGTGCAAGAGCTAGAATCA
>JAHFBM010000074.1 GCA_023250055.1 bacterium
GGATGAATGTTCTTGGTCGCCGCAGGGTGACTTTATTGTTATGACAGTTGACCGGGATCGAAAAAGTCGGATTGGGCTTTGGAATATGGCCCAGTCCCAGATGACATATTTAACACCAAAGAGTGAAAGCTGGTGTTTTCCGGCCTGGTCACCTTGTTATCCAGAACGACTGTTTATTGGCTGAAGCAATCGACAATCAGGGTGATTTTGGCTATAATATGTTGTATTATTATAAAAATTAATTTCTAGCATGTTCAAAACATTTAAATATATCTATAGATAGGTGGGGACAGATGAGTCGTAAAAAATTTAAGAAATATACTAGCGGACCACGAAATTTAGTGATTATGGCTGCTCTTTTGGCGGCATCATTACTGTTGTTAACCAAGCTAACTGATCTGTCACAGGCAATTGAAAAAATTACCTTTTCAACCTTCTTGGATAAAGTTCAAGCTGACGAGGTTAAAGAAGTTAAAATTTCAGGAGCTGGAATTGCCGGTGAATTGAAAAATGGCCAACAGTTTGAAACGGTGGCTGGTGGATATGAAAAGACCTGGGATCTGCTCAGAGAGCATAAAGTAGTCTTTGAGGTAGAGCCAGCTAATGGGAAAATGGGTTATTTGTGGTATGCTTTTTTATTGCTCTTTCCATTAATTGCGTTTGCTGGAGCTTGGTTTGCAATGCGTCAAGGTAAGGGTGGCACTTCAGGTGGCAGTGGTGGAATCTTTTCGATGGGCAAGAGTCGAGCTAAGGTTTTTATGCCATCAACTATTAAAGAAAACTTTGAATCAGTTGCTGGAGCAAATGAAGCCAAAGAAGAGCTCAAAGATGTGGTAGATTATTTACGAAATCCTAAGAAGTATACCCGTTTAGGGGCTACCGTTTCGCGCGGAGTGTTATTAGTAGGTGAGCCGGGTAATGGTAAGACTCTTTTGGCTCGCGCCGTAGCGGGAGAGGCGAATTGTCCATTTTATAGTATTAGTGGATCAGATTTTATTGAAGTTTTTGTAGGTGTGGGGGCTTCTCGGGTACGAGACCTATTTGCAGAAGCTCGTAAGACAGCGCCGAGTATTATCTTTATTGATGAAATTGATGCGGTCGGTCGTCATCGTGGCTCAGGAATGGGTGGTGGCAATGATGAGCGTGAGCAGACTTTGAATCAACTGCTTAGTGAAATGGATGGCTTTGAGACGCATAAAGATCCAGTAATTGTAATTGCTGCAACTAATCGAGTAGATGTTTTGGATCGTGCCTTACTGCGCCCAGGGCGGTTTGATCGAACAGTTACGGTACCATATCCTGATTTGAAGAGTCGAGAGCTGATTTTGGCAGTTCACTTGAAGAAAATCAAATTAGGTGATGACATTGATGCAGTTAAGATCGCTCGAGGCACTCCTGGTTTTTCAGGGGCGGATTTGGCTAATTTGGTTAATGAAGCAGCGATCAATGCATCTAAGAAAGAGCAGGATTTTACAACAATGATCGATTTTGAAGACGCTCGCGATAAAGTTATGTTGGGCAAAGAATCAAAATCTATGAGTTTAACAGAGGAAGATCGTAGAATCACAGCTTATCATGAGGCTGGGCACGCGTTGGTAAGCTTGATGTTGCCAAAGGAGTTGGATCCATTGCATAAAGTGACAATTGTTCCACGTGGCAGCGCCTTGGGGGTAACGCATTCTCTGCCAGAGCGCGAAAAATATAATACTAATAAGGTTGAAATGCTTGCAAAAATTGTAATGTCTCTTGGGGGCCGTGTAGCTGAAGAGCTAGTTTTTAACGAGGTCTCAACTGGGGCATATAGTGATTTTGTTAATGCTACTAGAATTGCACGGCGCATGGTTTGTCACTACGGGATGTCAGACGATGTTGGATTGGTAATTTATGAACAAGATCATGGTAAATATCAGTATTCTGAAAAGATGGCGGAAAAGATTGATTCAGCAGTGCAAGGGATTATTGATAGCTGTCATCAGCGCTCCAGAGAGCTTTTATCTGAAAACAGAAGCAAATTAGATGCTTTGGCAGCAGCCTTGTTGGACAAAGAAACCTTGTATGCTAGTGAAATCTATGAAATTTTGGGGATTGAGCCACGTCAAGATCTGAGACTTGTGAAATAGTTTGTGGTAAGATTAAGAAGATTTATTGAAAAAAAGTTAAGTTTTAGTACTATAGTAAGTATTATGGCAACCAATTAAAGGGTACAATTAAGATGTCTAGAATCTGTTTCGTTTGTGAAAAAAGGCCACAAGTTGGCAATTTGGTAAGTCATGCTAATAACAAAGTTAAACGCTGGGTTTATCCAAATGTGCATAAATTTGCATTTAAACTGACCTGTGGTGATATTTCCAAGGTGCATCGTGCGAATGTTTGTACCAAATGTGTTAAGGCCGGTAAAGTTCAAAAAGTATTATAAGGATTAATTTAAGATGGCTAATATTAAGTCTGCCAAAAAGAGCGCGATTCAATCTGAAAAACGCCGCGTTATCAATTTGGCTCGTCGTAGCTCTATCAAGACAGCTGTAAAGTCATTGTTAAATGCAATTGATGCTAAAGCTGAAGTGGCTGTAGTTCAAAATTTGTTTCGTGAAGCAGAAGCTAAAATTGCTCGATCTAAGAGTAAGATTATGCATGCAAATACTGCCTCTAGAAAAGTTAGCCGTTTGGCTCAAAGAGTTTCAATTTACGCTAAAGCGCAAATTTCTTAATTTGTTTCTAATTGTTTAGCCATTAACTGTCGGTATTGAGTGAAAATCTTTTTAGCGATGTTAATGGCTACTCGTGCTGAACCCACATTTTCCACCATAATAACCATTGTTAATGGCTTTTCATTTTTGTATCTAAAATGTGATGCAAACCAGGCATGTTCTAAAACAGCTGAAGTATGACTGTTGGGATTGTTAGGATCTGTTTTAAAAGCACAAGCTTGAGCGGTGCCACTTTTGGCAAATATGGTTAGATCTTTAACAGTATTAACGCGCTGGCCAGTACCTGAGGTTACGACCTTGCGCATGGAGTCTTGGAGGAAGTCTAAGGTTTCGGGTCGGATTTGAAGTGGCGCTTTGGTGATTGTTTCTTCAGATAGAATGCGAGGCTGTACCAAGTAACCGGTAAAAATTGCAGAGATAAAGCGAGCGACCTGAATTGGGGTTACTAGTAAATAACTTTGTCCAATGCTAGCTGAAAGCGTTTCTCCCATCCACCATTGCTCTCCTTTGGTTTTAATTTTCCAAGCAGATGTTGGGATTAGGCCGGAAGCTTCTTGGAAGACGATCCCGGTTTTGTGGCCCAATCCAAATTTGCGGGCATATTCTGCTAGAATATCAATTGAGATTGCTTGACCTAATTTATAGAATAAGATGTTACAGGATTTGGCAATTGCATGTCTGACATTTAAGTGGCCATGGCCATCACGATTGTTGCAATGATATTTGCGGTCAACGAAGGTGATATA
>JAHFBM010000025.1 GCA_023250055.1 bacterium
AATAAAGTTAATCATGGAAGATTGATCTCTTAGATAGGGCATGTGCTCAATATAAAATCCAATATTGGCAGTTTGCATTCGCAAATGGACAACCTGTTGATAATTACAATCAACAATTAATCTGTCACCTTCCGCCGGTCGCATAATATTAATTGTTTCAATTTTACAGGATCGATCACTTGCTTGACGCTTAATATAAAATAAATCTTGATCTACTAAATTTGGTGACAAATAATCGGAAACTTCTGACTCTCTCCAGCTAATTAAATTTTGCGTATTGATGTTGCCACTATAAATCGCAAAATGCTGATCTTGCTTGGCGCTAAAATAGCAACTGCTCTGATCCATCCAATTTAAATCACTAATCCCGTGTAATAGTAAATCAAATTCAATCGTTCTGGGTGAACGCATTATAAACTTCTTAATTCGTAACTGGCCTGTGTCTATAAAACTGAATCCGCTCTGATCTGGCAAGATTTTTAAATTGCTAGGTGCAAATCTCCAATCTAAACATTTTTCACAATTCCCACCTTCAGAGAAAAGTCGCCACAATTCTAAATCACCCAAATTTTTTTGATGCACGACTAAAAAACTTTGAGCGTCAACTACTGCTACCGGATAATAATAGTCAAAAGCAATTAAGGAGTTACAACTAAAGAATAGTAAGACAACTAACTGAGTAAATCTATTCATACCTTCCTCTTTAGGGTCTAGCTTAACCCAATTTAACAAATTTTCCACCGTATCGACCGAAACGGACAATACGGTGGAAAAAAGGAGAGTAGTAATGAAGCCAAAATTAAACTTAATTTCATTATGAATTAATTAAAATAAATGTCAACACGGTATTTAAAGGGTTTTTTGAGAATTATTATCGTTTTGTATTACGAACAACGCGTTTGATTGATCTAAAGCTGTATTATGCCAGAGCCCATCTCTAAAAGCCTCTCTCTATGGGCATAAGACATGTTTGGCGATGTAAAAACCAGTTGGGCAGGTAGTTTTGACAGAAGATCTAAAAGTAAACTTGCTCGCTCACTATCAAAATCAGTTAAAAAATCATCCAATAAAAATAATATTACGCCCTGAAATAGCCTTCTTAACGTTAAAACCTGTACAACCTTCATTAGGACAGAAACTAGTTTTTGTTGCCCCCGTGAGGCAAATTTACGGGTCGCCAGGCTATTTAATTGAATTTGATAGTCATCAAGCTGTGCGCCACAAAGACTATGCCCCATAAACTGCTCGCGCACCCGCAACTCGTCTTGCCACAATCTTGGTTGGTAAACAAAATCAACCGATAACTCTCCCCCAAAGGTTTGCTGCAAGATTGCATTCAATTCAACTTGAATTTCCGACAAAGCAATTGTACGTTGCCTACGAATCAATTCCGATTTTTCATTTAACTGCTTTGTCCAAACTTCAAAAAGCTCTGCCTGAAAATTGTTTTTTAAAGTTGCGTTGCGCTGTGCAACGATTTGACGTAAGTCGCGCATTGCAACATGCCAACTTGGATCTTGTAAATAAATATATTGATCAATAAAATTACGTCGCTCTTCTGGGCCACCTTTAATTAAATCTAGGTCATCTTCTGTTAATACTATAACCCTATAAGTCTGAATTAATTCCTTAAAGCTCGAAACCAAAACATCATTCAATTTTACCAAGCGTCTATTGACCGAAAAGCCGACTTGCAGTTTTTCACAAACTGCACCATCTTGCAAGTCAGCTTGAATAAAAAAATTATTAGAATCAAATCTAATTAAATCACGAGTTGTATGGGTGCGAAAAGAACGTAGATAACATAAATAATAAAGACCCTCTACAATGGTCGTTTTACCACTACCATTGCGCCCTTCAATCAAAGTAATTTGATGTGAAAAATTTATAGTTAAGTGTTTAAAGCAGCGCAAATCTTGTAATTGCAATTTGACTAAATACACGAATTACTCACGCGCTTGCGAAACCGGCATCGCCAAATAAGTAAAATGCAACTGATCTTGATCTGCTTCAAATATCATCGGCTGACTTTTACTGTTTAAATAAAACTGCACCTGCTCGCCAGTAAAAATTTGCAATCCATTAATTAAATATGGCGCGTAAAAGCGAATATCCAACTTTGAACCTGTAAAATCATCTAATTCAATATTTTCTTCTAATGACCCAACATCTTTATTTTGCATCATAATACTAAGCTGTTTATCATTAAAATTAAACTCTGTTGCAATAAATTGTCCCGAAAGCAAACAGGCTGATCGACGCAATGTTTTTACAAATTGATCTTTACGAACGGCCGCTTTATAAAATCCATTGTGAGACATAATACTTTGATAAGCCGGAAAAGCATCTACTAACAATTTGCTAAAAAAGTTAAACGTACTACTTGAAAAGACCAACTGGTTATCGCATATCCCAATAAATACTTGGTCATCACTACCAGATTCTACAATTTTTTTCAGTTCAAAAACAGCCCGTCGTGGCAATAGCCATGTTTGCGCTACTGCAAGTTGATATTGTTGGCTAGTAACTTGTGCCAAACAATGTCCATCAGTAGTTGTAAACTTTAACTGTTCCGAATTTGCCTCTATTAAAAGACCGTTTAAAGCCTGATTAGAATTGTTTTGTGGAATTAAAAAGGCCACCTTTTCAAACATACCCATCAAATCAGTTGCCTTTAACAACATTAAATTCTCAATGCGCTCTGGAAAAGGCGGAAACTCTTGAGCAGATTTAATGTTTAATGATAGGTGAACACCACCACAATTAATGATAATATTACTAGAATTAATTTGGATTTGAATTAACCCGTCCAACTCCTTAGTTAATTCAAATATTTTTTTGCCATTAACCAAAAAACTGCGAGTGTCGCTAATCTGAATTTCTTGAACATCACAATTATATTGTAAACTAACTTCCAAATCAGTACTTTTCAAAATTAACTCTTTGTGGCTAACTTGAAATAAAATATTCGCAGTTGTATCTAATGTTGTTCGCTTGGAACAAATTGGCTGCATAGCCGTTAAAATACCGACTAAACTTTTTTGTTCAACAATAAATTGATCGATTTTCATACTTACTAACCAAGTTTTATACTGATTTTTAATTCTTTAAATAGTCCATAATCAGTATAAAACAAGATCAACGGCTTGTCATGACAATAATTTTATTTTCAAACTCCAATTATTATTGTCACTTTTTATGTTTATGCGCAACATCATCTTCGCCAGACTCACTGCCAGCAATCATTTCAGCATAAGATCTGACAGTTGGCCAATTAATAACTATTATCTTTTTTTCAACTAAATAACTTCTTAACTCTTCTGATAAGCTATCCCAAACAACTTGTAACTCAACTGGTAATTTATAAGCTGTGCTGGTTTTTTGATGTTCTTGCAAAACATGCGCTAAAAACATTTGCTGCACTAGGCTTAACGCTTGGTATAGAGTATCGTCTGAAATAAATTCTTTTAATAGCTGGTTTAAACTTAGACTTGCGTATGACATATCAAAGAAAACAGCTACTTGATTTGCACGCACACTAGATATAGCTAACCTAGCCCCTCCCTTACCCCAACTTGCATCACCTCCTAAGAAAGTCACACTGGCTAGTCTATCATCATCAACATGATACACTTGAATCTTAAGCGCACCGTGCTCCATAATGCGTATCCACAACTTAGACCCATCTGGACTCCAGTCTAGATTGTAACCAGAAACTTCCGTCCCAATTGCTACTAATCCTTCTTCAGTAATTCGATATATACAAACCAGATGTAGATCATCTTTTATAAATTTAACCCATAATTTAGTTCCATTTAAACTCCAACCTATCCAATCGCCAAGAACCGCTGCACCTTTTTCCACAAGTCCTTCGGCCGTAATTTGATACTGTCGAGTCTGATCTACATCATGATTTTTAAATGTCACAAATAGCTTAGATCCATCTGGAACCCAGTCTGCATTACTACCAGAAATTGCCGGTTCCATTGCCACCAACCATTCATCAGTCTCTGATTTTTCATCAGCAACTTGATATACTCGAATCTGATTTACATCATCAGTATTTTTAAACTTCACACACAGTTTAGATCCATCTGGACTCCAACCTGCATTCGATCCAGGAATCCCTGCACCCAATGGCTCCAGCCCTCCAACAACAACTTTATACAATAGAATCCGTTCTACATCATGATCACTAAATAGCACCCACAATTTAGATCCATCTGGACTCCAGTCTGCAGCAAAACCGGGAACAGGATTACCAAACGGCTCCAGTCTTCCAACAACAACCTGATATAATCGAATCTGTTCTTCATCATGATCTGCAGACTGCACCAGCAACCTAGATCCATCTGGACTCCATACTGCATCCCAACCATCAACTGTCTCTCCTGCTGACTCTAACCCATCTTTAGTAACTTGATATATTTTAAACTGGTCTACATTATCAGCATTTTTAAACGCCATCAATAACTTAGACCCATCCGAGTTCCAGCTTGCACCTCCCTCTGGAATCGTTGCGCCCACCGACTCTAGCCCATCTTTATCAACCTTATACATCTGGACCTGTTCTACATCATCATGGATAAACCAAACTAACAACCTAGATCCATCTGGACTCCAATCTGCATCAAAACCGAGAGTTACCTGATCCACTATTGTTAATCTATCATTAATAATTTGATAAATTTTAATTTGATCTATTCCATCATCTTTAGAGTGCACCCACAACTTAGATCCATCTGGACTCCAGCTTACTTTAAGACCAGGAATAGTCTGTGATAAATTAAGGCCGGGCTCCATCCGTAATTTTTGAAATAATTTTTGTAAAACATCAGGTGACAACTTACCTAACAACTGCTCAACCAAAATACTATTTAATTTTTGAATTTCAGGATGGTCAAGATCTCTATTTAAGTAATCCAGCATTACCATGATATCAACAATTTGATCACCATTGTAACTAGCCAAGCTAGCTAGCGCAGCTTCAGAATCTTCTAAATATAATTTCAGAAAATCATATTGTAATTTATTAATAACTTCATGATCTAACTGCATTAATCCGGAGTGTGACTCTTCAAATCCATTAGCTGCAAAGCCAGCTCTTAGCATCTCAAATGGTGCTAATCTATCTGGAGAGACCATAAAAGAGTCTTCACCTCTAGCAAGCGTTACCATTTCAGCCTTAGTCTCCACCACGCCGCCATGGGGCAATACTTCTGCTCCCCAAGCCCAACTTGAAGCTAGAAACATCAAACTTATTAAAAACTTAACCATTTTAATCCTCCATTAGTTATTTTAATTAATTATACAAAAGACAAATAGAATTACAAATGGACAGATTTTTTCAATTAAATCTACCGAAAAATCGTACTAAATAGCTAATTACAGTAAGCTCTGCGCAAACCAGCATTGCCTGTCCGTCGTGGCCTTGGCAGAGGCTGGGTCATTGCGAGGAGCCTTCTTCTGGCGACGTGGCAATCTATTTCATGTCATTGCGAGAAGCCTTCTTTTGGCGACGTGGCAATCTACGGGCTAGTTTTTAAGTGGATCGCCACGCCCACAAGGGGCTCGCGATGACGCAAGTGGATCGCGATGACGCAGCGTGCGCTACTAACCAGCATGTCATTGCGAGGAGCCTTCTTTTGGCGACGTGGCAATCTACTGGCTAGTTTTTAAGTGGATCGCCACGCCCACAAGGGGCTCGCGATGACGCAAGTGGATCGCCACACCCACAAGGGGCTCGCGATGACGCAAGTGGATCGCGATGACGTAGTGTGCACTACTAAGTGAGCTTGGCTATAACCGGCAGTAAGTCTACGAACGAGGATGATATTTATCATATATTTCCCGCAAATAAGCTAAATCAACATGTGTATAAATCTGAACCGTTGCTAACCGCTCATGCCCCAACATTTTTTGTAGCAAGCGCAAATTAGCACCCTTATGTAACAAATGAGTTGCTAGAGAATGTCGCAATTGATGTGGCGACAATGGACGCTCAATCCCTGCACGTTGAGCCAAGCTCTTTAAAATCAACCAAAAAGACTGGCGACTAATATTTTGAAGCTTGCCAGCATGCAAAGTTGGAAAGAGATAGTCAGTTGACCTGCCAGCAATTAAGCGCGCATGCACCTCTGCTAGATAATCATTGCGAACAATTTGCAACACTTCCGGCGATGCTGGAACCAATCTTTGTTTATCACCTTTACCATAGACTGAGATTAAACCTTCATCAAACTGAATTGATTGAATTCGCAAATCGGTCAATTCAGTAATTCGCATGCCCGTAATATACAACAACAATAGCATCGTGCGATTTCTAACCCCCAAGTCACTGGTGTCTTGTGCCGCGACCTCTAATAAATGCTCTACCTCGTCCTCACTTAAAAAATGGGGTAACTTGTGTGGCAATTTGGGGAATATTAAGTTAATAGCTAAATTAGTTAATGAATAGCGCTGCTCCAAAAATTTAAAGAAAACTTTTAGAGCCGATATTTTACGCGCCAAACTATGTGCACCAATTTGACGCGAAGCTCTTAAATTCTTTAAGAATGCTTTTAAGTATTCTGGATCAACTTGATCTAACTTTGTAACATGCTTGCGCAATAGATAATTTTCTAATTGATTTAAATCACTAAGATAACTTGAGACAGTATTATGCGCCACTCGTCGCTCTGTTAATAAATACAATTGAAAAGCATCGACTGCTTCACTAATCAACACCCTGCTTCACTCCTTGCTTCAGTAACCCTTAATTAATTATAGTTTAATCAAGTCTAGCATCTGTTGCAAGGAGTGTGCATGTGTCAGCCCCTCCTATTATAATCTGGGCAGTGCTTCTCACCACATGCACATGGACGCTGTGTGCCATTTGCTAAAGCCATTAAATCATTTGGACAGCTTACGCTGTTCTGACAGCAGCCCAATGGACATTTGCGAATGTGCTTCCTAACAATTCCCACCACAACTGTCGCAGTTTCAACTATAGTAGCTGCATCTTCCTGTGCTTGAGCTTGAGTTAACGCTTGCAAGTCAACAGTTACCGCTGTGGTTGACTCGCTATCACTTTGCTCTTGATCGTCAGCTTCTTCTTCTACTTGCTGCTGCTGAACTTCTACTTGCTGCTGGACTTGCATTGTAAAACTATAATTACTCATTAACATCAAGCTTAAAAATAATTTATTCATAGGATCTTTTACCTCAACTTAAAAATGTTTGACCTTGTTTCTTCTTGCTTGCCATAATTAACCTAATTGCTTGATTAACACATCCCTGATTAATCATAGGCAAGCCAGCACGAACCGCTGCTAGGGCAGCTTTATTCACAAGCTCACTAATTTCAGCTGGACTAAATCCAACTAATTGTCCCGCCACCTGCTCCATTGATATAGCTTGATCAACTGGGCGCTTTTTAAAGTACATTTCCAATAGCGCTTTACGCTTTGCCTGATCCGGCAAACCAATTTCCACAACCGTATCCAAGCGACCTGGGCGCAATAAAGCTACATCCAAACCAGATGGATTATTGGTTGCCCCAATTACAATAACTGAATTATCTTTAGAGAATCCATCCATTTGAGTAAGTAACTCCACAATTGTCCGTTGAGTTTCTGAATTTCCACCATCTAAGCCACTACGCGATCCAACTGCATCTAATTCATCAATAAAAATTATACACTTACCTAAATGACCAGTTTGAGCTTTGCGACGAGCCTCTTCAAATAAATCTCGCACACGCTGTGCGCCCACACCAACATACATTTCTACAAAGGCCGAACCCTTAGTTTCAATAAATTCACAGCCTAACTCTTCCGCTAATGCCTTTGCCAATAAAGTCTTACCTGTTCCCGGGGGACCTGCAAATAAAATTCCTTTGGGAGCAGTTAAGCCAAATTTAGCGTAACAATCTGTATCACGCAATACGCCAACCAAATCCTGCACCTCAACTGGCACTCCACCAGCAATTCGCGCAAAACCTCTCAAGCCATCCGTTTGCACTCCTAAAGCAACTTCCATTGCTTCTAGCTGATTCTTAGCGGACTGATCACCTTTTAAAATCTTTTCGCGCAAAGACCCTTGCACAGCTGCTAACCAGTGCGACTTATTAATTTGGCTAGCATTATCTCTCAAAGCCAATGTACCTGCTTTTTGAATTAGCTCTTTAATTTCAGCTGGACTAAAGTTACCAGTAATTTGAGCTAATTTAGCTAAGCCAACTCCACCACTAGCCTCATCTGCAACTGGTACATTCGCCAAATAAGATTTAATTAGCAATTCACGTGTTTGTAGATCTGGCAACCCAACTTGAATAAGTTTATCAAAACGACCAGGACGTAGTAGAGCAGGATCAATATTTTTAGGATGATTCGAAGCTGCAATTACAATTACCGAGCTATCTTCAGCAAAGCCATCCATTTCTGTTAACAAACTAGTAATCGTTGAATCCATTGAGTTGCCCTGACGAGTACCTAATGCGTCTAGCTCGTCAATGAATAAAATAGTTTTGCCAGTTGGGCTATCTTCGGCCTTCTTGCGCGCTTCTGCAAATAGGCTTCGCACTCGCTCTCCACCACTACCGACCAAAGCACTATTAAACTCGGCACCAGAAGCAGCCATATATGAACAACCTGATTCCTCAGCTAAAGCACGCGCCAAAGTTGTTTTACCAGTTCCAGGAGGTCCTGCAAATAAAATCCCCTTTGGTAAGCGCAAATTAAATTTTTGACAAGCTTGATCATCTTTTAACCAAGTCACAAGCTCAACTACATCTGCTGGCACTGGACCAACAATTCTAGCAAAGCCAGTTTTTTGCGTAATCTGCTTAGAAAGTGCCGCAACAGCCACCTTCAACCTTAAGGCAAATTCACCATCCTGCAAACCCTTAGAGGCAAAGACTTTAAAAATCGCCTTATTTAAATTGGTTACACTAATTTCAGCTAATTTATCAACTTGTGCCAATAGCGTAGCATAGTTTACCACCTGGCTTAAATCGGCTGGGGTAAATCCATATACGACACTTGAAACTAAAGTTAAATTAATACCTCTATCAAATGACAATCCACCTTGGCTAAACTTTTGCAACAGCGCAACTCGTTCAAGTTGATTTGGCAAATCAAGCTCTACTAAAGTTGCAAAGCGGCCAGAGCGCGTTACAGCCATTGTAAAACTTTTGGTTTGACTTAATCCAATAACTGTAACATTAGACCAGCGATCCATAGCCTCTAAAAGAATAACTACATGCTCGCGAATCTCTAGATCCAACCCGCCTGGCATTTTAGCAAATAAATCCATTCCATCAATCACTAAAACTGTATAGCCCGTCGCAGGAATTTGACCGATAACACCTTCAACACCTTTTTTATTACTTAATTCAAATGCCGTCTTAGAAATTAAATGAACCCGCTTGTCATTGTCAGTTTTACTATTCTCATCCTCTACTTCTTGACCCAAAGCTTTAACTAGCGCTGTTTTTCCAATACCTGATTGCCCAACTACCAAAATTCCCTTTGGCAATGCATTAAAATTTTTAGCTTTTAGACGGCTTGCAAAGTCTTGCAACTCAATCGGAGTGGAACCAATCAAATCTGCAAACCCTTTGGCCTGCACGCCAAAATTAATAGCTACTAAAACAAATAAACTTAAATTAACTAAACGATTTACCATATTATCCAAACCTCTATTTTCTCTTACAACCAACATTCTAAACTCATATCGCTAGTATTGTAACGCGCCACCGTTCCATCTTTAAACCCAACTACCACTTTTTTATTGTCATAGCCACAAGTAAAATTCTGAACGCCTTGTAAAGTTAGAACACAGCTCAAACTGTCTTGATCATAGAGCCCCATTGAGCCATCTTTAAAAGAAACTTTAAGATACTTACCTGTCCGATCCCAATCATAGCGTTGAACATCTTGCAGAGTTAAGAGGCAGTTCAGACTATCTCGATCATAGAATCCAAATGAGCCGTCCTTAAAATACACCTGACGATACTTATCATTCCAATTGTTGCATGCCCTTACATCTTGTAGCGTTAGAACATGCTTCAGGCTATCTTTGTCATAAAGCCCCAATGAACCATCTTTAAAATAAACTTTAAGATACTTGCCTGTCCAATCACAATCATAGCGTTGAACATCTTGCAGAGTTAAGAGGCAGTTCAGACTATCTCGATCATAGAATCCCAATGAGCCGTCCTTAAAATAAACCTGAAGATACTTATTATTCCAATTGTTGCATGCCCTTACATCTTGTAGCGTTAGGACACAGTTCAGACTACCTCTATCGTAGAGCCCCATTGAGCCATCTTTAAAAGAGACATTAATATACTTGTCGCTAGAGCCACACCAAATAACATCTTGTAGCGTTAGGACGCAGTTCAGGCTATCTTTGTCATAAAGCCCCAATGAACCATCTTTAAAATAAACCTTAAGATACTTGTCGTTAAAATCACAGCTCTGGACACCCTGTAACTCTAATTTACCCTGGCGCACGCCAGTATTATTATAAAGCTTCAAACAATCTGTATCTGAGATTTTTGCAACCAATTTACCATCAGCACTTCGAGTACAATTGTTTCGATATGGGTCAAAAGCAGGCTTTTTTAAAACGCTGTGAACTACACAACCAGCATAAATCACCATACAACCAGCATAAATCACCCCGATCGCAATTGCCGCCACCTTCTCCGCTGTAGATATACGCCTAGCGCCACTAATTCGATTAACAAATGACCCAATTGAACTTAGCAGTTTCATTGGATCAGCTTGAACACAGCCCATAGATGTTAAATTTAAAATTAACAATAAGCTAATCAACTGTTTTTTTAGATGTGCCATATTATCCAAACCTCTATTTATTCCTACAACCAACATTCTAAGCTCATATCGCTAGTATTGTAACGCGCCACCGTTCCATCTTTAAACCCAACTACCACTTTTTTATTGTCATAGCTACAAGCACAATTCTGAACATCTTGTAGCGTTATAACACGCTTCAGACTATCTTGATCATAGAGCCCCATTGAACCATC
>JAHFBM010000026.1 GCA_023250055.1 bacterium
GGTGAGTTTGTGGATATGATTGAAAATGGAATTATCGATCCGGCCAAAGTAACTCGTACCGCTTTGCAAAATGCGGCATCGATTTCAGGATTAATGTTAACAACAGAAGCTATGATTACAGAGCTGCCTGAAGAAAAGAGTGATAAGGCCCCAGCTCACCCAGGAATGGGTGGTATGGGTGGCATGCCAGGAATGTACTAGTAAGTTAATTAATTTTTGAAAAAAGGGGCCAAAGGCAAAAACTTTGGCCCCTTTTTGTTTGTATCATTTATTTTCAAACTGAATACATTGTATTCTGGTAACTAGAAAAGTTATTTGTTTTAAGGGGAGTGTCATAATGATTGCAAAAAGAATCTATTGGTTGGGGTTAGTGGCTGTGGTGGGTGTCGCAATTGGCGTAAAGGTTACGGCAGTCGATCCGGTAAAAAATCCAATGCCTATGGATCATCCGATTGTGCCGGTAGCTCATCCAGTTGCACCAGTAGAAGCTCCTGTAGCTATGGCTCATCCAGTGGCGCCAGTAGTGGCTAAGGCTCCTGCGATCCCAGCTACTCAGCCAGGTATGATGGAGCAGTTGGGTATTTTACAGAATAAATTTGTGGCTAGTATGAATGCTGCTCAGATGATGGAGGCTTCAACTGCTTTTCAAAAAGCATTAGATGCTGCCTTAAATGCCCATAAATTAGATGCAGGCGTGGTAAAGGTGATGGAGGGTGGCATGGTGGTAATGGAAGCGATTGCTATGCAAGCGCAATTGACAGCAGCAACTAAAACAGAGCTGCTTAAATCATTAAATGAACTTTCAGCAGGATTACAGAAAATGGCAAAAACGATTAATGTTGCCACGGCTACTCCAGGTGAGGCGTACATTGTGCAAATTGTGAATGCCTTGGTTCGTGGTGCCGTAGCAGGTCTTAACTCTCAACCAATGCCAGCTGTCAAACAACCAGTTGCACAAGTTGCAAAGCCAGATGTTCAAGCGGCTAGGCCGATAGCTAAGCCTATGGCGGTTAAGTAATTATAGCCAAACTCACTTAGTAGCACACGCTGTGTCATCGCGAGCCCCTTGTCGTCAGAAGAAGGCTCCTCGCAATGACATGCTGGTTTGTGTAGGGCTTACTGCAATTAGTTATAATTAGCGACATTATTGGGAGGGGTAGTCCCCTCCCAAAGTAATTTTTAGCAGCAGCGCTCAGTTGATCCGCAACAACCCTCTTCTTTGCCTTGTTCAGAGGCCTTGCGAACTAGATCTTGTACTTTATCTGGAGTTGGTTGATATAAATCAATAATATTATTTCCTGGGTCTTTGATGCTGGCCATAATGCCATGCGGAGCCTCTTTGGGTTCAGTTGCAAAGGTGATGCCTTTAGCAGTTAAATCTAGATGCAGCTGATGTAAGTTTTCAACTTCCAAGACTAATCCGGTATGATGTTCGCTCATTTCTTGATCAGTTGGGCATAGACCTAGCTTGGTTTCACCGATTTGAAATTCGGCCCAACGATCTTTGAGGTGGAATTTGGGAGTTAGGCCTAAAGTTTTGTAAAACTCAAAAGCTTGTTCCAAATTAGGTTGAATAGTAATGATCATACCAACTTTGAAGGTCATGAAAGTATTCCTTATAATTGTGAGAAAATCAAACGTATATTTTTAAGAATATGTGGAATAGGCCAAAAAGTAAAATTAACCCCACTTGTCTAAATTGAGGAAAATGGGTATTTTAAACTATGATGGTTACTATTTTTACAGTTTAGGAGTATAGATATGTTTAATCGTGAATATCCAGCAATGAGTAGCGTGCAATCTCGCGATTTTATGCAAAAAGTATATGGTTGGATGGCAGCTGGCTTGGGAATTACAGCTTTAATTGCCTATATGGTAGCTAGCTCGCCTACAGCAGTCGCAATTGTGAAAACGATGCCAGCTATGATAGTTTTATTTTTGGCACAATTAGGCTTGGTTTTTTATTTATCAATGGCATTACAGCGCTTGAGTGCTAGTGCTGCAATGGGAATTTTTATCGCCTATGCCGCATTAACTGGTGTGATGATGTCGAGTATTTTCTTGATATTTACAGGAGCATCAATTGCTTTAACTTTTGCGATAACTGCTGGCATGTTTACTGCTATGGCATTATATGGTTACTTCACCAATTCAGATTTAAGTTCATTGGGTAGCTTCTTAATGATGGGATTGGTAGGTTTAATTATTGCTAACTTGGTAAACATGTTTGTGCACAGCGCTAATTTTGATCTAGTAACGGCAGCTTTTGGTGTAATGATTTTTACGCTCTTCACTGCTTATGACACTCAAATGATTAAGCGTTTGGGAGATCAGATGATATATCAAGGTGAAGATGTATCTAAGGTTGCGATTATTGGCTCATTAAAGTTGTATTTAGATTTTATTAACTTATTTATTTACTTATTGCGCTTCTTCGGTCAGCGTCGCAACGACTAATTAGTGTCACTAATAAAGTATTAAGACTTTGGGCGGGTAGGAACTATTTCCTACCCGCTTTTTTAGCCTCTGTTGACATGGCTTGTCATGATCTACTAATCTTGATTTCTGATTAGGGAAAATTAAATTAGGTAGGGGGGCTGAGATATGCTTAGACAAAACTGTCTAAACTTACTTTTATTGTCATGTAGTTTATTATCAACTCAATTGCAAGCTTGTAATTTAAATGGTCGATCAGCTGAGTGCTCGCGACGAGTCTTTGATTGCTTTGCTAGAGTTTTAGATGGAGCAGAGGGGTTGTTGCACGGGCAGAACCGTAACGCTGCACTTGATATTCAGCATTTAGCTGATGGGGTAGGTAGTTTGGTTAAGCTTGCAGTTCAGGAGGTTGCATTGCATCCAGATGAGCAGTTGAAGGTTCAGATGTTGATGGATGGATTTAGGGATCAGGTTGATATGCTTTCTACTTCTTTGATAGCTCGCAAGGATGCGTCAGTAGATCCTGAGCAGCGCAAAATGGTCGAAGGCCTAACAACCATTCTGTATAATGTAATTTCGATTTTGATTAATCCGAGTCAAGTGTCACTTTATCTACCGAATATTTTAGGCGGCTTGTATAAAATCATCTCAGCGGTTTTAGCAGATGGTAGAATCGACCAATCAGATTGGGACCATTTGATGAAGGCGTTGCGGGATACATTTAGCTTAAGCAACTTAGGGTTTGGCGGTAAGTGCTTAGTTGCTAATAATTTATCTTTTGATAATTAAATTTAGCTAATAAAGAGGCTAGTTGGGAATATTCTTTTCCAGCTAGCCTACTACCTATAAGGTCTATTTCATGCGAGATATTAATTAGGGCAAACTCTGGCATGACAAAAGTTGGCATTTCGTTTTGGTCTTCAAACTCAAATTCAATTGTAACTAGTCCAGCCAAAGCGCCTAGAAATAGATTAATTTCAGCAGTGTTTTCCCCAAAAGGATAAAAGTAGCGCAATTTATGGATTCGATGTCCCGGGATTATGCTCAATGCGTGATATTCATTAATATTTAAGGGAATTGTATGCTCGCGATGAATAGATAGGTTGCCATCTAAAGTTTCTTTTTTGGTTAACTCATAAGTAGACCCAGATTTGCGCAAGCGCAACTTAGGATGGGGCTCTGTATCCGGAATGTACAGATCAATAATTTCCTGAAAAGGATATAACCCTAAATCAGCAGGTAATTTTTTGGCTAGGTAAGTTAGTTCATATTCGATCATAGTTTACTTTATAACTCAGCTGGATATTAAAAGCAAGTAAGCTTTTGGTCTATGATTTAATTTACAAATTAGTTGATTTTTTTTATTAGATCTGGAATATAGTAGCTAATTGAAAAGCGTATTATTTTTTCGAAGGGCCATGAAGATGCAAATCAGGCAACTAGGATTAATCGGTTTAATTGTAGCTAGCAGTGGATTAGTAGCAGCGGAACGTGAGGAAAGACGGACTTTGTTGCCATCTTCCTATGCACAAAGGGATAAAACTTTAATGCAGCGTATTTGTACAACAGAGAATGGTAAGCGAGCTGGATTTGTAGTGCTTGGTGCGGGTGTAGTTGCAGTTGCCTGGGTGGTGACGGGCAGCTGCGGGGATATGGCGGTAGCCTGTGATACAGCTCGAACGGCTTTATCTAGTTGTACTGGTCAAATCAATCGACTAGTTAATTTGACCACGCCTGTAATTTGTCAACTTTATCCCAAAAGCTGCCCATGACTAGGGTTTTAACAATAATTTTGAGCTTATGGGTCGGAGCTAGTCAGGCAACAGGCACCCTTAAACTAGAAGGCTCATTGATTACACAAGGTCATGATGGTCGAGACCCAAGAGACAACAAGCCACCTAATTATCATAATTTTAGCCTAACTCGATGGTTAATCTGGCGCTGTAGCAAATGTAATCAGGCTTTTAATGGTAAAGAAGATTTACGGGCACATTCTAGGGCAAATCGACATGATACGGTCTATGTTGCTGAATAAGCCTTGATTTATTAGGTTAAGTGGGGTACGATAAAAGGGTATTAATATTAGTGTTATTTCTATCTCTACTGCTGGACTTGTTGGTTTATGAATAAGTAATTGAGTGGTTCTGCTCAGTTGAATAGAAAAAATTTACTTTCGTAGGAGTTGTTAATGTCTACTGGTGTTGTTAAATGGTTTAACGTTACTAAGGGTTTTGGTTTCATTCAGCCTGATGAAGGCGGAAACGATGTTTTCGTACATATGAGTGCTCTTAAAGCTGCTGGTTACAGCAACTTAGAAGAAGGCGCAAAAATCAGCTACGAACTGTCTTCAGACCGTGGACGTACTTTTGCAGCTAATTTGAGACTATTAGGTCGCTAATCAGCTTTACCATTAGTATTTTTAGAAGGCTCACTGTATTACAGTGAGCCTTCTTTGCTGTTTACTTTTTAAGCCATCTATTAAAAAAGGGCTTCTTTTTGTGTAGTTCGGCATGTCCTGGATGTTGTTGGCGAGTGACCTTTAGGACTAGTTTCCTAAAGCGCTCTTCGCGGGCGACCTCTTTTTCAGCAGGGCTTAGCTCTTGGAGAGTTGGGGCTTTAGGGGCAAATATTAGTCTTGGACTGCTATTTACTTGGCCAGGCAGACCACCATCGCTATCTGACTCTACAAAATCCCAGATTCCTTCACCATTGAGATGTAGTATTCTATCACTAGTTCTAATAAAACTAAATGTAGAAGCTAGGCATAGTATTGTTATTTTGATATTCACTGAATAGTTCCCTTTCCCTAAACTGATTTGATCAAAATTAAATTATTATAGATACTTATTATTATACCATAAATAAGGGATAGGTTTGATTTTAATAGGGGCAGGGGTTTCTTGTGCAGGGTTGGATATTATATTTTAAAGGTCAGGATGAAATTACTGAGCGTGATTATGGTGTGTGGCGGTTAATTCAGGCGGCTGTGGCACAAGGAATTAAGTTAACTATTTATGCGCCAGAGCAATTTGATTTGATTGTAGATGTTGATGGTAGTAGGGTGATCTGGGTAGATGGAGAACCTGTGCAATTGCCTGATTTTGTAATACCCAGATTGGGGTCTGGCAGCTCTTATTTGGCATTATCGGTGATTAGGCAGTTAGAGCTGTTGGGGGTTTATGTGTGCAATTCTTCTCAGGCAATTGCGACAGTTAAGGATAAGCTACATATGCACCAGTTATTGGTTCAACAAGGTTTACCTACTCCTAAAACAATGTTATTGCGTTTTCCAATTGATCGGGAGACGGTAAATCATGAAATTGGTTTTCCAATGGTTGTGAAAAACATTACTGGAACAGAGGGCAATGGTGTTTATCTGTGTCATGATCAAGAGCAATTTACTGATTTAATGGAGCTAATTCATGCCAACAATTCTGATCCTAGGATTATTTTGCAGAAATTTATTCAAACTAGTTATGGTCAAGATTTGCGAGTATTTGTAGTAGGTGGTCGAGTAGTTGGCCAAATGCGTCGCTTTTCAACAACTAGTTTTAAAGCTAATTTTTCGCGCGGTGGCCAAGTTGCATTTGTTAATTTAACACCTCAAATGGAACAACTGGCATTGGCTACAGCTAAATCAGCTAATTTAGAAATAGCTGGAATAGACTTGCTATTTGATCAAAACGGTTTATATCAGATTTGTGAGGCTAACTCGTCACCCGGATTTAGGGGGATGGAGCGAGTGATGGGTAAGATAATTGCAGAGCTAATTATAGATTATGTTAAAATTCAAGTTTTGAAGAGGGGGGCGGAGAAGATCTGCCGCCCCCACTTGATTAACTTAGAAGACCGAAATGTTTTGCCAATTTACAACGGCAGTGCTAATTGATCCAAAGTTTTGGCGAGGAACTTCAGAGATCATTTGGCGGGGGTCATCGCCTGTGCCAGCTTGCTTGAAGAAGTAGTTTTGGCTGGAAGATGGTTCACTGTTGGCATTCCATTGTAAGGAGGCGTCTAAGACGCCACTTAAACATTGGCCTTGGCCCATTGCAATATTACCAATTAATAAACTAGTTGATGGACTAGTGCTGTTGTCATAGAAGCCAAATGCTTTACCACTGCCACTGGATCCGACGGTGTTATAATGTAGATTACAGTTTTTAACACTGCAATTTACAGCTGGTGATGATCCATTAAAATAGATGCCATAGGCACGAGCACTGCCATTAGAAGAAGTTGCATCTCCGACTAAATTGTGTGATGCTTCACATCCAATAATCTGAGATCTAGTTTCGGCACCGGCCAAAATAAAGCCAGCGGCAACTACAGCACTACTTGTGCTAGTAGAGCGGTTTCGGTTGGCAATGCATTTTTCAAAATGGTTGTTGGTGCTAGCACTAGAATAAAATCCAGCACAGGTTACGGCTGCGGCAGCTTGAGTCATATTGCCATTTGCTTGACATTCAATTAACTGGTTATTATTGGCACTAGTTAGATAGAATCCATAAGTATGAGCGCTGGTAAAGGCTGAACTAGTCGTATTATTATTGTTATTAGAAGTACATTTATTTAGAATGCTGCTTTCGGAAGAGCTTAAGTAAAATCCATAAGTGGCAGCATTTGAAGCAGAGGTATTGCCATTTGCCTGGCAGCTTTCTAAGTAACAGACGCTGCTAGAAATATTAAATCCATAGACGATTGAGGTCGTTGCGGTCGTGCTATTGTTATTAGCGTGGCAGTTGGTGAAGTGACAGTTATTACTACTGTTTTCTAATAGTACAGCATAGACGTAGTGGCTAGCGCCGCTGGTACTATTGTTATTAAAGAGGCAGCCCTCTAGTTGGATCATTATACTGCTGGTGATCCATAGGCCCATAGCATCATTTCCCGAAGAGCTATTATTGGAACTATTAATATTTTTTAGTAGGATGTTTTTGCAGCCAGTGCTAGAGCTGTCCATCTTGAGACCGATAGTCCTGCCGCCACCAGCTTGATTACTAGAAGTTGTTAGGTTAGTAATTGAGCCATCTATGCAATCAGTTAGTAATGCTCCATAGCAACCACTTCCTACGGAATTATTATTATCAGAGGTGTAGTTATTAATGTTTAAATTGTTGATGGTGGCTAATGATAGTCCAGTGACGGTGGTGGCGCCGGAGTTGTAGTTATCATTAGTGGAGCAGTTTTCAATTTTTAGATCATTAATTGCTGTGCCAGTAATTCCGGTAGCTTGGCAACGTGTAATATGTAGGTCTTGGAGTTTGATTTGATAGCTAGTACCGCTGCCACTACTCAGGGCGGTTTCGCTTAAATTAATTCCAGTACTGAGTTTTTGAGTTCCTGAAGCGTCTTGAGAGTAAATGTAACCATTATGAACATGTATATTTGAGCGGCCACGAGCAATTGCTAAACCGGTGCCAGTTGATAGTGAGCCACTGACACTGGGAATAATCGCTTTGCTGTTGAAGTCTAAAGCTACATTGCTAGCATTTACCAATAAAACTGTTCCAGTTGCAGTATTGTGGTTACGGACTAAATCATTGGTAAAGTAATAGCGACCAGAATTTTTAATTGTGAATTGAGGATCTGCGCTAGTTGATAGGTCATTGGGATGGATGGGGTTTTGGAAGGCCGGTGTGACAATGGCGCGGGTCGCTTTAACTTCTGGGATTTCGAGGCTAGGCAGAGGATTATTAGCTGCTAATTCCAGTTGGGTAAGACTAAACAGTGTTAGTAAGATATTTTTAGCATGCATAGATTCTTCTCCTGAATTTGGGATATGAACCTATGCATACTAATTTACAGATTAAGTCGTCAAGTTTCTGTATGGCAACTTAGAAGACCGAAATGTTTTGCCAATTTACAACGGCAGTGCTAATTGATCCAAAGTTTTGGCGAGGAACTTCAGAGATCATTTGGCGGGGGTCATCGCCTGTGCCAGCGTGCTTGAAGAAGTAGTTTTGACTAGCACTTGGTTCACTATTAGCATTCCACTGTAAGGCAGCGCCTAAAGTTGTTCCCAAACATTGGCCTTGGCCCATTGCAATATTACCAATTAATAGACTAGTTGATGGACTAGCGCTGTTGTCATAGAAGCCAAATGCTTTACCACTGCCACTAGATCCGACGGTGTTATAATGTAGATTACAGTTTTTAACACTGCAATTTACAGCTGGTGATGATCCATTAAAATAGATGCCATAGGCACGAGCACTGCCATTAGAAGAAGTTGCATCTCCGACTAAATTGTGTGATGCTTCACATCCAATAATCTGAGATCTAGTTTCGGCACCGGCCAAAATAAAGCCAGCGGCAACTACAGCACTACTTGTGCTAGTAGAGCGGTTTCGGTTGGCAATGCATTTTTCAAAACGGTTGTTGGTGCTAGCACTAGAATAAAATCCAGCACAGGTTACGGCTGCGGCAGCTTGAGTCATATTGCCATTTGCTTGACATTCAATGAAGGTGTTGTCATTTGCTTCGACTGAGAATCCATAGACATAGACTGAAGAAGAAGCCCCGGTATTAGTGCTGTAGTTATTATTTGCTATACAGCGAACTAGGGTTGTATTTGTACAAGCAATTCGGAATCCTTTGATGCCACTATTAGCTGCATTGTAGTTACCATTAGCAGTGACGTCTTCTAAATAGCAGTTGGCTACGTTGTCGCCCAGGGCAACAGCATGAACATCACTGCCACTAGAGCTAGAAGATCCACCATTTGCCTGGCAGCGATAAAATTTACATTCTGCGCAGTCTACTAAGTCGATGTTTCGAACATTACCAGTAGATGTAATATTATTGAATAGACAATCTTCAAAACGTAAATTGCGACTTGCGCCATTACTGTCAGCTACAAAAAGCCCCTTGGCGGTTCCGCCTGTACTTCCTGAGGCAACACTGCCGGATGTATTAATTTTTTTAAATGTTAAGTTACGACAGCCTAAGCTGGAATATTCTAAATAAATTCCAATTGGATCAATGGAGTCGCCAGTGGTTTGAGTTTCGCCTAGGTCACAATTTTCAATTAACCCATCGATGCAGTCAGTTAATTTTAGGGCACTGCAGTTGCCCCCACTGGAAATGTTTTTAGTAAAATTACAGTTTTTGATAATTAAGTTGTTAACAGTTGTCAAAGTAATGCCATTAACGGTACTGGCCCCAGAGCCATTATTGGCAGAGCAGTTTTGAATGGTTAAATCGTTAATAGCTGTGCCAGAGATGCCATTTAGCTTGCAGCGAGTGATATCTAAGTCTTGAAGTTTAATGCTGTAGCTAGTGCCACTGCCACTACTTAGACTGGTTTCACTTAAATCTATACCAGTGTTTAATTTTTGGGTACCAGAGCTATCATGTGAATAAATAAAACCATTCATGACTTGAATATTAGAGCGTCCGCGAGCAACAGCAATTCCAGTTCCAGTGGCTAGTGATCCACTGACAGTTGGGACAAGTGACTTGGCATTTAGGTCTAGGGTGACATTGCTGGCATTAATTAGTATAACTACTCCGGCAGCTGTGTTGTGGTTTCTGGAGATGTGGTTAGTGAAGTAATATCTACCCGAACTCTTAACGGTATACTGTGGATTAGCACTGGTAGACAGGTCTTCCGGGTGAATTGGATTTTGAAAGGCCGGGGTGACAATCGGCCCACGGGTTGATTGTTGCTCGTTTGCTAGAGCAATCTCGGTGCATCCCAGTAGGATTACCAGGATCTTGATATTTCTTTTCATTTTACGCAGACTCCTTTTTTTAAGAATTACTTCTAATGACATACAAAATTTTAAAGTGGTTCGTCAATAGAGAGGTGCTAGTTGATATGCCCTCAGTCACGCAATCTCACATAATCTCACATCGCCACATGTGAGATCTTATTGACAATCTCACATGATCTCACATAATCTCACATAAGTATCATGAAAGGTGTGGGAAATGAACTGGTTAGATTTTAGAGTACAAAGGCGTTTGAATATAGATTTAGATAAAATAGAAGAAGTCTATGCGCTTATTTCTGAAATAGATGGAGTTAAAAATAGTTGGACAATTACTGAAAGACTGTTGCCGCAGACTATTGAGCGTTTGACGAGATCGGTAATTGTAACTTCGGCAGGCTCTTCGAATCGAATTGAGGGTAATCAACTGTCGGATCTTGAAGTTGAAGGTTTGTATAAAAAATTACGAGTGAAGCAGTTCAAAACTAGAGATGAGCAGGAAGTTGTCGGTTATTTAGAATGTATGGAGTTGGTCTTTGGTCATTATCAAGAGCTTTCAGTAACAGAATCATTTATACTGCAGCTACATAATGATATGCTTGCACATAGTCACAAAGATGCTCACCATAAAGGCAGCTATAAATTTGGTTCTAACCGGGTAGAGGCCAAAGATCAATCAGGCAATGTAGTTGGTGTGATATTTAATCCAACGCCGCCTTATTTAGTGCAAAA
>JAHFBM010000027.1 GCA_023250055.1 bacterium
AAAAGCGTTATCAGACGCCAAGCTAGACAAAAGTCAAATCGATGAAGTGTTGCTAGTGGGTGGATCAACCCGAATTCCAAAAGTCCAAAAACTGGTTAAAGAGTTTTTTGGCAAAGAGCCAAACCGCTCAGTTAATCCTGATGAAGTTGTAGCTGCTGGAGCTGCTATTCAAGGTGGAATCTTGGCTGGCGATGTACAAGACGTACTACTGCTAGACGTCACACCGCTTTCACTTGGAATTGAAACCATGGGTGGCGTAATGACTAAACTAATCGAGCGCAACACGACTATCCCAAGTCGCAAGTCGCAGATTTTTTCAACTGCTGAAACCAATCAGACCTCTGTTGACATTAAGGTCTTCCAAGGAGAACGAGAATTAGCTCAATACAATAAATTGCTCGGACAGTTTCGCTTAGAAGGCATTCCAGCTGCACCTCGTGGCGTTCCGCAAATCGAAGTCACTTTTGATATCGATGCCAACGGCATTGTAAATGTCTCCGCCAAAGACAAGGGTACCGGCAAAGAGCACAGTATCGCAATTACCAATAGCGGTGGACTATCTGAAGCTGAAATCAACCAAATGGTTAAAGACGCTGAAGCACATGCTGAATCAGACAAAAAAACTCGAGATTTAGTTGAAAAGCGCAACAGACTTGAAAGTCTTATCGCTGAAATTGAAAAAACTATTAGCGATAACAAAGAAAAACTAGCCGAAACTGATGTTAAGATAGCTGAAGACGGCTTAGAGAAGGCTCGCGCTGCACTCAAAGAACATGCCGAAGATGCAGAAAAACTTCAGGCTGCCACTGATGAATTAATTAGTGCTTCGCACAAAGTAGCCGAAACTCTTTATAAGGATCAGAGCGCCAAAAGCGAAGAATCTAAACCTGAATCTTCTGAAGGCCCAATCGACGCTGAAGTAGATGATAAGTAAACTACACCAACAATTGGGGCCCAATATTTGGGCCCCAACTTATTTTCGCCTTCTTTAGATTAGCAGCAATCGCCACAACCAAATAGCATTTCAACTAGACCAGCTACACCAGCCAAGCCAAATACAACTTGTAACGGCTTAACTGCCATAGGCAAGTGCATTTGCACCATCGCCATTACATCTACTTGAAAAACCATTAGGCCCAATAAAATTGCGCCAACAGCCTGTAAAACGCAGACTACTTTCATTAAGTCTTTGCCTAACATTCCAGCTACCATCATTGTCTCCTTTTTAGAGGTTAAGAAATACAACATTAAATTTTGCATAAAAAGTAATTTTAAAGCAAAATATATACATATTATAAATTTAAAATCAAACAAAAAGTCAAATCATGGCAATTAAAGCTGGACTAGTTGGGCTACCCAACGTCGGAAAATCTACATTATTTAATGCACTAACCAAATCAAGCATCCCCGCCGAAAACTATCCCTTCTGCACTATTGACCCCCACGTGGCGATTACAGAAGTTTGCGATCCAGTCCTGGACAATTTGCAAAAACTATACGGCTCACAGAAACAAATTAAAACCGTTGTAACCTTTGTAGATATCGCAGGATTAGTCAAAGGTGCCGCATCTGGTGAAGGACTTGGCAACCAATTTCTCAGTCATATCCGAGAAGTTGATCTGGTTCTGCACGTACTTCGCTGCTTTGAAGATCCAGCTATTATTCACACCCAAAGCGAGGTTGATCCAATTGCTGATTATGAAATCATTTTAACAGAGCTAATCTTAAAAGATCTAGAAGCTATTCACAATCGATTAGAAAAAATTCCCAAACAGCTACGTGTTCTGCAAAGTGACCCAAAAGCCAAAGCCATTGTAACGGCCGAAGAGTCACTATTAAAAGATTTACGCAATCAGTTGGACGCCGGAGATGCCAATGGCGCTCGCGCCACCCTGCATGCTAGTAATATTCCTACAATTGAACTGCTAGCGCTCAAAAACTTCTTGGTAATTGCAAATTTTGCTGAAGGCGACTTAGAAAATGACACTTACAAGCAAAGCAAATATTATAATGCACTTGTCGAACGTTTTGGTGAAACTTTTGTAATTCCAGTCTCAGCCCGTTTAGAGTTTGAACTGTCACAGCTCTCAAATGAAGAGTCTCAAGAAATGTTAAATATGCTTAATATTTCTGAGCGCGGCCTAGACCATATCATTCGCAATACATATAAACATTTGGGACTAATCACATTCTTTACCTGTGGCCCCAAAGAATCCCATGCCTGGCCGATTAAGCAAGGTCTGACCATTCGACAAGCGGCCGGAGAAATTCATTCTGATCTGCAACGTGGTTTCATTTGCGCCGAAATTTATAACTACACTGACTTAGTAGCTGCAGGAAGCGAACAAAAATTAAAAGATCTAGGCAAGATTCGCACTGAAGGGCAAGACTATATTGTTCGTGATGGTGATATTGTCAATATCCGTTTTAACGTTTAAGAATTTATTTAGCCCTTGGTTTGCGCCAGGGGCTAAATACACACACTAGTCACTATTTTTTGTTTTTGAACACTTCCTGTGGATCTTTGCCCAACAGGGCGCAAAGATGCGCAAAGCTCGATAAAGTCAAATTTGCCTCTCCACGCTGAATCTTAGCAACATGACTAGGACTAGAATCTAGCCGCTTCACTAGCTCATTAAATCCAACCTTATTAACTTCCATATACTCAGAAACCGCCTTCGAAATCCCCCCTTGAATTGATCGTAAAATTGCAATTTCAAGCTTGGCCTGTGCTTCTATCTCAGCAATTTCTTGCTTACTAAGTCGCATCTCAAGATATTTTTGAAAGCTTTTTGTTTTCACAGTTTTTCTCCTTAACCCTTTGTCAATCTTTCTCGAGCTGCTTTTATATCTCTTTCTTGGCTATTCTTATCACCTGCAGCAAGTAAAACAATCAACTTATTTCCCTTAAATGCATAATAAATTCGATACCCAAACCGCTTCTCTCTTAGTTCAAAAATCCCTCCACCTAATGCTCGACTATGTGGCAACCTTAGATCGCTTCCAGCCTCCTCAAGCAGTTTAATCTCTTTAGCCACTGACCTTAAATGCTCATCCGACAATCCACTCAACCACTTTTCAACCGATCCCCTACTAGCAGAACTAGTCATAGAGCACCAATACTCAATGCGCCATTTTAACATTCTAATTACCCCATCCCCAAAGGAGAGTTCCAACTCTTATACAGTTTAGTATATTATAAAGTAGCAGGTCAACGCTTCTCGTTAATATCCACTTTAACGTCTAAAGCTTTGCATAGCCCCTGGCACAAACCAGCATGTCATTGCGAGGAGCCTTCTTTTGGCGACGTGGCAATCTATTTGCTAATTTTTAAGTGGATCGCCACGCCCACAATGGGCTCGCGATGACGTAAGTGGATCGCCACACCTACTACGCTAAAGCTTCATAGGTTCGCGATGACGTAGTGTGCGCTACTAAGTGAGTTTGGCTATACACAGACAATCGATTTTCACAGTAACTTTATCTTCGAGTAAATATCTCTTCGATGACCAACTGCAATCACACAAACTATCAATTCTCCTTTGAATGCCTCTATCACAATCCGATAATCACCACTTCTGACCCGATACAAAGATTTATACCCCTGCAGTTTTTTCAAATCTACAGAATCCGCATCATGCACCAGCTCTTCAACCTTATTCACAATAATAGTTGCTTCGGCGCGCGATAGAGAGTCCAGAAACTTTTTAGCCAACTTACGCCAAACAATTTTATAATTTCTAAACATAAGGTTACTTTTTTTTAGAGATCATCTTCTTTATCTCTTCATGCGAGACTAATCCATCGTCACCATTGATAGTATCCTTAGCCATCGCTATCAAATAAAAATCTTCTAACTGATCCACTAAGCTTTCAAAGGTTTTTATATCCAAAACTACTGCTGTTTTTTTGCCATTTTGATCAACAATAAATTGTGCTGGGAAATCAGATATTGGAGCTTTCATAGTTCAAATCCTTTACTCATACCTATCTATTTAAATCTAAGTCTTATCGTATCAAGTCTAGACTAAATTACCAAGATCTTAAAAAAAGTAATTTCGAGAAGAGCGTCCATATTTACGTCTTTGCAAGCGTTAAGACCTAATTTCGTTTAAACTACGCCAAAACTCCTCGCAAAGACGCATGATGAATGTTTTGGTAGAAAAGAAATGGTTTCTCTTAGATCGAGTTCGCGTTAAAAACAAGGGCCTCCGGAAGATGTCCGGAAGCCCTTTTAGAAATATTAGTTCTATTTTTAACTTACTTTGCTAATTTTTCTAGCTGCTTTAATAATTCTCTGCTCAAATCACCATTCTTATATTGCTTCTTAGCAGACACTACCATCTCTGGAGTAACCTCTGCACCATGCTGAATCAAACTTCTAACCTGCAATTCCAACGCGTCTGGGGTAACTTTCTCCCTGATGGTACTACGCATCCAACTATCACTAAGCCTAGTCATAGGTTTATACTCTTGCAATAGTTTATGCAACGCCGTCTGGCCAGCCAAGTTCTTAATATTCACATAGTCTTGCATCTCAGATGCGCCACGAGCATAATCTTGCTTGCCAGCTTCAGAACGAGCCGATAAAATCATAATTCCCGACAATCTTTCATCACTCCTCTCCCGCAATAAAACTTCATGTAAGGGCGTATTGCCATCTGAGTCTTGTTGGCGCACATTTATCCCGAGCTTCAAGACTTCGATTAATTCATGACAATAGATTATAGCCCCTGGTTCTTTAAACATCAAATGCAAAACATTTCTACCGTAAAAATCAACCTCATTCGGATCTGCACCTTGTGCAACCAGTTCTTGCACTTCCACTAATTTTTCTCGTAATTGACCTTGTACCGCTGCACCACACAACTTCTCATTTAAAGTACGCGGGCGGGCTATTTCAGCCGCTGCTATTTCAGCTTCTTTTTGTTCTTTAGCAGATACACCAGAGTACCTCTGTTGGTCACTCACAGGCACCTTGGCCCAAGCCGCATTTAATACTTCCTGCGATATTAATCCAGCCTTATGCAGCCCTACCAAATGCGTATAGCCAGCCCCAGTTAAAGCATTCGATCTTTCTACAATCTGAGCCACTACCGCTGCACTGCCCTTGTATCCAGACTTTCTAGCAAAAATCAGCTTCTCTAGCACTGGCGTGCCCACATCAACCCGCGCGCCAGCATCAAGTAGGACCTGAGCCGCTGCCCAATTACCACTGGAAATCGCATAGTGCAATGGCGTACCATGCTGACCAGCCGCATTGATTTGCGCTGGCGTAGATTTAGCAACTAAGATTTGTACTATCCGTACACGCCCAGCTTCACTGCCCGGTGTATAGGTCTGAAATTGACCTAGCTCTCCCAGTAGCGCCAAGTGTAACAAGTTCTCTTCTGGTGTTGGCTGAGCTAGATTTGACAGTTCCATATAAGGCGTATGCGTACGATCAAGCTTCGCCCCCCGCGCCAGCAATAGCTCAACTACATCGGCCTTACCATATTTAACCGCCATCATTAAAGCTGTCCAACCATTTTTAGAAATTTGATTCACATCTAGCTTTAGTTCATCCAAAAGAATTCTAACCGTCTCAACTTGACCAGCCTTGGCTGCAACTTCTAAAACTGATTCTTTCTTCTTTGGATCCTGCTCATAGCGCAAGACAGCTTTAGACACTTGCCGCACAACTTCCACATCGCCAGATGCCATTACATCCAATAACATTTGACGTGCCGAGCTGCCAAAGCCCAGACCATGAAAATCTTGACACTTATTAATCAGATCAGCTGTTCCAGCTGGCACCTTTGACGCATCTTGATCACAAACTACAACTGCCCCGAAGGCCCCCATGGCTGCCAAACTCGCCATAAACATCCGAACGTCTTGCTGCGAATTGTCATGCGTCACTGCACGCACCACCGGCATAGATATTACTCTGCGCAGTGCTATAGGCTGAACTACAGGCTTAATAAGATTTGCAAGCGCCACTCGCCTAACCTGATTCATAGCCATGGCATTTACACTAGACAAGATGCCTCCAAGCAATATTAGTTTATTTTTAATAGCCATATTATCATAACCCTCAACTAAAAAACAACATATCTTACTATAATAGTACAATTTTGAACAAATTACTAATCCTTTAATTTAAATACCGGCTCCATTTTGCCCAAGGCTGACAGATCTAAACTAGGTGGCATAACTGCCAGCGCCATCAAAGAGGACCAAGTGGTGTACCCCAACCCCTGCAAATCCAAGCAAATCTCCAACCTCTCAAAGAATCCCCACCTAGCCCTATGGAACAGCACGCGCAGATCACCCTCGTCTAATAGCTTAGCGCCCTGGCGGATTAAGAGATTTGCACTATGCAAGTCGCCTAACTGCACAGCTTTAACCAAGGTTAATCCGTTCACATGCTCCTGAACTAACCGCTTATTTCCTGACAATCGCTTGCCATATGCCAAACCCAAGTGTTTAAACATGTTACTAGCAAAGAAGCGACTATCAGAACTAGATCTACCCGAAGTCGACAGCCTAGCTTGAACTCCTGCTGCAATCAAGCACGATATCGGCCTAACCCCTTGATGCATTGCTCCAGTTGGCAAAACTATCGAAATCAAAGCCCATAAAAACAGTCTGTTTACAACCACAAAGCCCCCATCTAATTAAAAGTACCACTATAAAATATATCATAACAGCAAGCGCTAGCCTGTAAACCGCCTCATGGCCGAACACCAACAAATACGCTAACACATCCCCAAAAGAGAGATCCAACTCTTGTACAGTTTAGTATATTATAAAGACTTAATATCTAAAACTACTGCTGTTTTTGCCATTTTGGTCAACAATAAATTGTGCTGGGAAATCAAATGTTGGAGCTTTCATAATTCAACCCCTTTACTCATACTTATCTATTTAAATCTAAACCCTATAAGAAAGAGGCCTCCGGAAGATATCCGGAAGCCCCTTTAAAAATCTTATTTCTATTTTTAACTTACTTTGCTAATTTTTCTAGCTGCTTTAATAATTCTCTGCTCAAATCACCATTCTTATATTGCTTCTTAGCAGACACTACCATCTCTGGAGTAACCTCTGCACCAAATCTAATTAAATCCATAACTTGTAAATTCAAAGCATTGCACAAGTAGTATTGCCTACATTAGCTATGCAAGCCAGTAAACAAACTTTAAATCCAACAGACATCTTTTCAATCCTAAATAACTATAAAATTTAATAAATTGACTATGAAATAAGACTCGCAAATCCTTACTTGGCAATTGTTAAACAATACCTATAGCTTTTTGTCAATTATAAATTGCAACCACTACAAGAACTTTGAACATTTCAACCAATTGTCTAGTTGCCTAATTTGATCTATAATAATAAAATGTGCTGAGAAGATAAGCAGTCTCATCCAAAAAAATTAAGGATTACGCGACTATGAGCATTAATCGCAAAAAGGGCTATTTTTCAATCTCAGCTGTGGCCAAGATGTTCTCAGTTCATCAGCAAACTGTGCGCTTATATGAAAAAGAAGGTCTGATTACTCCTAAGCGCTCTGCTGGCAATACTAGAATGTTCTCTGAAGAAGATGTCGATCGCCTCGAGCAGATTATCTATCTGACCCATCAATTAGGTGTTAATTTAGCCGGAGTAGAACAGGTTCTAAAATTACAAAAGGAGCTTCAGAAGCTTCAAGGCGAAATGAACAAGCTTTTCAACAAGACCCAAGAAAACCTATCCCTAGAAGTTGACCAGTCTAAGCAGCTGATTCGAACTAGTGCTCAAACTTTAATCAAACTCAAACAAGCCGGAACCCAATCATCACAACCAAATACTAAACCTAAGCCTGACGAGCAAACAGTTGACATAGACAACTGGGAAATAGAATATGAAGATTGAGATAGCCTTCCAGGCAAAATAGATTTATAATAGTAGATAGAACTCTTTATATATGGGGATGAGGTGTAAAAATGGCAAATCCAAAATCTTCTGATCAATTAGTACTATCCTATGAGCTATTGCAGCTATTAGAGTGGTTAATGGAACACGAGACTGACTCTTTAAAGCGTATTATTAAACGTGCGCTCGGCAAAGGCTTAAATAAAGAACTAAAGCGTCGCCCGGAAAGCTATGAGTCTCATGAGTTGCAAGGCAATATTATTGATTTTCTAGAGCTATTAGAGGTTCTACTAGTAGAATCTGGCCACGAACTCAATGTTGACAGCATAGTTCGCAAAGACCTCCTACCTGCCATCGACCACATCGACACTTCCGATTTTGGATCAGGATTGGTTGAATCTAGTGCCGCAATTGCTACTACCAAAAAAGAAAAAAACCCCCAAGAAAACGCCCAAGAGCTGCTTTTTAAAGAGCTACTTAAGCGCTGGAAACCCAAAAAGAAACTTTCACACTAAAGTTTAAAACGGGAGCCTTAGCAAGATGCAATCCAATCAAATCAACTTAGACTTTATCAAGAAAGCCCAGGCTAATTTTGAAGAGTATCGTCAAAATCTAGACACCGAGCAAGAGAAGACTGGCGCTATTCATGCCTTTGAATATTGCTATGAACTATCATGGAAACTTATGAAGCGCACACTACAATCTCGCGGCTTAGAATGCGGTTCACCCAAAGACACATTTAGAAAGTCCCTTGCCGAGGGCCTTATCACAGACATAAACCTTTGGTTTGAATTCTTAGAGATTCGCAACATGACGTCTCATGACTATAATCTATTAATCCAAGATGAATGCATCGCCATTTTCGAAAAATTTTCAATCGAACTAGAACGCCTAATCCAAAAAATACAGACCCTAATATGATTTACCTAGATGCCCCACATAAAAAAATCATTCTGGATATATTACAGAAGTATCCATATGTTTTTTACGCTTATGGATCCCGCACTACCGGTTTGCATAGGCCCCACTCTGACCTAGACCTGTGCTTTAAAGAACCAATACCACTCGCCACCCTGGCTCAACTTAAAGAAGAGTTTGAAGAATCTGATCTACCATTTGCAGTTGACTTACATGATTTTAATCGGATGGACCCTTCTTTTCAAAACCAAATCTCACCCTACTTAATCATACTTTGCGCTAACACTTAAGCTAAGTTAGCTAATTTAAATGGTAAGGTTCTAAATCATCATGCATCAGTAAAGGTTGCTTCAACTGTTTGAAATAAAGTATCCATCGCTGAATAATAACCAATAATAGACGACGCAAGCTCTAAAGCCGCAATTTCATCATACATATGAATCGTATTATTTCTAATTTCAACTATTTCTAATAGTTGATCTAGATTCACATCACTAATCAATCGCTGCTCACAACAAGCTCTAAAAATAGTTTTTGAACCAACAGTTTCAATACCGTACACCTCAAAGAGATATGCTTTAAAGAATTTCCATAACATCTCATAGAACAACTCAAAGTGTTTCACCAAAGAGGCTACATAAGCTTCACGCTCAGACTGATCAACCTGATTAAGCTTCTCTTGATATAATTTTTGAGCTCTCAAAAAAGCCGCCCTAGAATGGCAGAGAGCTGCATACCGCTCCTTTAATCTTTCCACAAGATACCCTCTTTTAAAATCTTTTGCTGCAAAGCCAATGGAACAGATTGAAAATCAACGATATCAACCCGCTGTCGCAAATTCAAAACATCTACCATATGAGAAATCTGAGCCCGCTCTACCAATGGTATTTTCTGTCCATTATCAATTGCAATATCAATATCAGAAGAATGCGAGAAATCGCCACGCGCATAAGAACCAAATAAATAAACCTTAGAACTCGGACAAAACATCGCAATAATAGTCAAAATACGATCCTTATGCCTAATTTCATCACTCATGCACTATCACTCCTTTGCTTTCTATTTTAACAACTATTCAAATTGAAAGTCTAGCTCCATCAAAGTCTGCCGAACTTCATACATTGGCAACCCCATCACAGCCGTGAATGAACCTTGAAAATTTGTTACAAACTGCAATCCATAATCTTCAATTGCAACTGCGCCACTTACATCTAGATAACTTAAACCCAAACGTGACATCGTATGCTTACAATATAAATCCAACATGCCATCCGGCACATTAAAGACATACGTTGCATTGGCATAACCTATAACTTGATTTTGCAAAGTCCACACTCCCTTACACCAAATACGCCGATCAATACAAAAAGCTGTTCCAGTCTCAGCCCCCACCCGATACGCCCGTAGCATTCGCATGGCATCATCATGGCCCTTAGGCTTACCAAAAATCTCGCCATTGGCGCACACACCCATTGTATCTGCTGCTAAAACGTAAGCATTTTCACCTTCATACTGACCTGCTGGCAACTGCACTCCAGCAATCTTAGCCAATGCCACTTTGGTAACAGCTGCTTGTAATGTATCACCTACATGATAAACATCTTCACTAGCGTTTTGCTCAACAATTAAAAATGGAATATTCGCTTGCTGCAAGAGCTGCTTACGCGAAACTGACTTAGATGCTAAATAAATTATGTCCGACACTTTTAATCCTAACTTCTTTACTCACAACCTTGGGACAGCCTTTTAATCTCACACAGCAATTGATTTAAAGTGAAACTACCAACGCACTATCACCAGAATCTTCTTTTTGCAAACGCACTTCCAGAACCAACTTTTATAGCTAATTGCGGTAAACTTTGCACAAACCAGCATTGCCTGCCCCGACATAGGGCGACGTGCCTGTCCAACGTAGTTTTAACGTAGTCTGGAGCAATCTACTAGCTAGCTTTTAGTGGATCGCCACGCCCACAAGGGGCTCGCGATGACGCAAGTGGATCGCCACACCTA
>JAHFBM010000001.1 GCA_023250055.1 bacterium
TATATTTTTTCTTTTCTTTTGGTTGAAGCTGTTCTTCTTTAAACAAAAAGGCTTGTTTTTTATCTTGATCAAAACGAATTTCAAAACCCTCAAATTCGACGAGATCTTCTGGTTTTATTTCTGTCGGTAAGTAATGTTTATTCTTATATGTTTTTACTGTATCAAGGGTGTTTTCAACTTCAACATTGAAATGAATATTTTTTTCTTGTTTGATTTCACTAGGGTCTGAACGCCAATAATCCACCGCCAAAGCGCTATTTTCAATTCGTTTTAATTCTTTTGAATAGGCACGATAGGCATCCATACGTTTTTCTACGGTATCTGCTTTCGTGCTTTGTTCTTGAACAATAAAATCTAGTTTCTGAAGAAGGAGATCTTTAAGTAGTTGTCCTTGTTGCGGGTCTTTAAGTTTTCCTATCTGCTCATAGCCCTGATCAATTTGGCTTTTAATATCTTCTATTTGTTGAGGGGTAATCTTCCATACATCATGGACACGAACGCGATAAGTCTTTGACTCTTTGGGTTGAAGGGTGACCTTACCATGCACATAATAATTGGCATCATTAACGTTATAATCTAAACTAAGGCCACTAGTATCTAGAATATCTTGGGAAGTTAAATCTCCAGGTAAATTAAAGTTAACAGGCTTTTCTTTAACCTGATCTGTACTGTTAACCGCCATGACATTAATATAAACATCTGCAAAGGCAAAAGGCACCAGGCCTACAAGTACAAGGGTGACCCCTGCTACAATAATCCGTTTTTTAAGAGACTCCTTTATATTCATTACTCTTCGCTTTCATACCAAGTTTTGACAACCACATCTTGCACTTGCAACGACTCACGTAAGGCATTAATCTTAGCTGAAATTTCTTCAAGTTTTTGATTAATCTTATCAATATCTTTAGATTCTTTATCTGATAGTTGGGAAACAGCCATTGATTCTTGTAATCCTGCCTCTTTAGACTGTTGAGTTAAAATCTTATTTAAGCTATCAATCATTTGTTTAGCTAAACCACCAGATTCGCCCCCCTGACCACCAGTGATGCTTGATGATGCATTCTTGATTTCCTCAATTGAATTTTGCAAGAGTTTTAAAGTAGCATAGACATTGGGAGAAGCCCCATTGACACCTAAATCATTGATGATTTGCGATGTATAACCATAAGCTGCGCTCGCATTGCTCTGAGCACTACGGACATGGCCAAATAAAGTCGCTGCTGAAGTAGCATCGCTAGCAGCACCGATAACCCCCTCAACAGCCTTCAAGTTTCCAAAGACAGTTTGTGAAGTTGTTGTGTCTGTTGTCTGCCCTATGGTTGACTGAACATTGCTAATAGCATCCAAAATTTGCGTCACACTGCCACTGGTCGAGACACTGGCCACTTGGCCTGATATAATAGACAACTTCCCAAACAGCGTGTTACCAGTTGTATCTGTAATATTCCCTACCAAGGTAAAGACGGAAGAAACCTTAGACATCATCGTGTTAAGCCCAGCCCAGCTAACTCCTGCATGAGTCTGTACGGCACTATCCAACCAATTAACCCCACCATGAGTCATTAGCGCATAATCATCCCAATTAACACCCGCCATAGTTTGAACAGTAACGTCCATCCAATTAATACCTGACTTAGATTGGGCAGTCAGGTCTACCCAATTAATATTTGCATTACTCATTGATCCAAAACTAGACCAATTAATATTATTCGTCGTTAAAACTCCTATTCCAGACCAATTTACATTCGCACTAGAAAGAAGGTTAATGCTATTCCAGTTGATACCTGCCGTAGATAATGAACCTAGATTTAACCAATTAACACCAGATCTAGTCAATATATTTAAATCATTCCAGTTCATACCAACACTGGCAATCTTCATAATATCATTCCAATTCACACCTCGGGTGCTCAATACTGCAAAATCAGACCAATTAACACCTTTGGCCGTCATGGCAGCAATATCTGACCAGTTAATACCAGAACTGCTAATTGTTTCAAAAGATTGCCAATTAATACTTTGAGATGATAATTGAGCGATATTAGACCAGTTAACACCACTATTTGAAAATAGGCCAAGACCAGACCAATTGACATGTGCGTCAGATAAATTTTGAATATCACTCCAATTAACCCCTGATTTGCTTAATAAACCTAAATCATTCCAGTTAATCCCCGTCTTGCCCAATCTCTCAAAATCATACCAATTTATTCCAGTTCGACTTAAAACATTCAAATCATTCCAATTAATTCCAGTCTTACTTAAAACCCCGAAATCATTCCAATTAATACCAGTATTGCTCAAGACTCCTAAACTATTCCAATTAATACCGGTCCTGCCTAAAACTGCAAAATCTGACCAGTTAATTCCTGTTCGACTAAGCATATTAATATCATTCCAATTAATGCTTGTTTTACTTAAGACCCCTAAATCATTCCAATTAATACCCGTCTTGCCTAACATTGCAAAGTCTAACCAATTAATCCCAGTTCGACTTAAAGCATTCAGATCACTCCAATTAATCCCCGTCTTAGCTAACACGCCAAGATCTAGCCAATTAACACTTGTTCTACTTAAGACATTAAGATCGTTCCAATTAATGCCTGTTCTACTTAAGACATTAAAATCGTGCCAATTAATGCCAGAATTACTTAATATATTTAAATCACTCCAGTTAATCCCTGTCTTACTTAATACTCCAAAGTCTAACCAATTAACCCCTGTTCGACTGAGCACATTAATGTTATCCCAATTAATATTCGTCTTACTTAATACTCCCATATCTGACCAATTAACACCTGTTTTACTTAACACTCCGAAGTCTAACCAATTAATTCCTGTTTTGCTTAGAACATTTAAATCATTCCAATTAACCCCTGCCTTAGCTAATACTCCCAGATCTAACCAATTAATGCCTGTCTTAGCTAACACACTAAGATCATTCCAATTAATTCCGGTCTTTCCTATCACTGCAAAATCTAACCAGTTTATTCCCGCTTTCCCTAAAATTCCCCAATCATTCCAATTTACTCCTGCCTTACTAAAAGATGCTAGGTCAGACCAATTAACTCCCGTTCGACTTAAAATATTTAAATCATTCCAATTAATTCCGGTCTTGGCCAATACTCCTAGATCGTTCCAATTAATTCCAGACTTGCTTAACAATCCTAAATCATTCCAATTGATACCGGTCCTTCCTAAAACCGCAAACTCTAACCAGTTAATTCCAGTGCTACTCAAAGCACCTAAA
>JAHFBM010000028.1 GCA_023250055.1 bacterium
AATAATATAGCTGGCTTCTAGGACTGAAAGCCAAGATCGAACAGTTTTTTGGTCAATGCCACAGTCATTGCTTAAGGATGAAAAATTAATCTCTTGTCCGACTCGTCCAGCACATAGGCTAATAAATTTTTTGAAGGTGCTTAAATCAGAAATATTTTTAAGTTGGCGAATATCTCGCTCTAGATAGGTATTGGTATAGCCCTGATAAAGTCGCGAGACAGTGCGCTTTTGATTATAAATTGCGGGGTATGATCCATTGAATATTAGTATTTCAATCTGATCTGGCAGTAGTTGGGCTAAATTAAGCTCAGCAATGGAGAGGGGTAGAAGAGTAAGAATTGCAATTCGGCCGGCTAGTGTTTGAGAAATAGCTTGATTGAGTAAGAAGTTCTGAGATCCAGTAATAATAAAAAATCCCTGAGGAGCTCCTAGATCAATGATAGTTTGAATGTATGACAGTAGCTGTGGAAGATGTTGGATCTCGTCTAAGATAACCCCTGGATGATTTTTATAACTATTTAAAAATCCGTGTGGATCAATGGCTGCTCGTTCTCTAATATCTGGATTTTCTAAAGAAAGATAAGCGTGTTTGGGGAAAATCTCTCGAACCAGGGTAGTCTTGCCTGACTGTCGTGGTCCAAGAACAGCAATGGCAGAGTATTCTTGGCTGGAGTTAATTAAATTAGCCTCTAAAGTGCGTTTAATGTACATTTTTAATCCTTAGGTAGGTTATACGATATGGTTAAAATCTCTGTCCGATTTGGGAATCGACTGCCAAATCGGCATAGTTTTAGTATCCCAGATTGAGAATGGATTTGCCAATAGTTTTTCATATTAATTGTTTTTAATTGAGATACATTGTTAGAGTACAATAAAATCAAATCTATGGGGTTGGGCATGGCAGGAGATTGGGATGATCAAAATAGCTTTAGTATTTGGATTATTGGCGGTTAGTGTAGCCTCAGGGTTAGCGATTAATCCATTTTTGCTAGGCAGGAAGCAAGTCAAGCAGATTGGAATGCAAATCTGGCAGAATGAAGCCAGTCGGCGTAAAGATTTATTAGTGCATTGGAATGAGCACGAGCATTTTCCGTCGTTTGGAATTGGTCATAATATCTGGATGGATAGTCCAGAGGGGAACTCCTTGCAGCAGTTCTTAGTTTTGTGTGAGTATTTTGAAAAACATAAGGTGGTGTTGCCAAAGTGGCTACAAGAAGCTAAAAAGACAGGAGGCCTGCCCTGGAAGTCAAGGATAGAATTTTTGGCAGATGCTGATAAGTTGTATCAATTGCGTAACTTATTGTCCGAAACTGTTAACTTGCAAGTAAGTTTTATGCTAGAAAAGTTAGATAACTGGTGGAAAACTGTTTTGCAGAAATCGTCTGAAAAAAATAAAACCATCTTAATTAAGAATTTTGATTTGATGCGCTCCTCGCTATTGGGGACTTATGCCTTGGTAGATTATTTAAATTTTAAGGGCGGTGGTTTGAGTACAGATGACAATGGCTACTGTCACTGTTGTGGGCTAACTCAGGTCTTACTTGATATGCCAGATAATTTGACAGTTAAGAACGTTAACGCAGCCTTTGCTGTTTCATCAGCACGGGCTTTATTAAAATTAATCGAGCAGTCAGCGCCAAGTTATAAACAGGTGCGATTCTTGGACGGTTGGATGAAGCGCGTTGGTACTTATGCAAATAAAGATTTATTTTTGTAAGGAGGATTTACGCTATGCCTTTTGGAATATGGGAATTAGCTGCTATGACAGCTCTGTCAGCTACGCCAGTAGAAGGACGACCACCATTGGCGCCTAAGCCAGATGTAGAGTTGTCAATATTAGATCAAACTAAATCAGACGATCGACGAGTGCGTGAGCGAGCATTAACAGAAGGCGATGCTCAAGAATATGTCCAAAGGCTAGATCATATTTCAGTAACTAGGGCTGTGCAAAAGCAGGTAAAACAGCGGCTTATGAAAACCAAAGAGTTGCGTAGTGGAGCATATCGTCATCGCTTGCTCGATGCTATTAGAACTAATGATAAGGATCAGGTCGAAGCGGTTTTAGCGGATGCTATACCAGGTGCTATTGGTAGTTTGCAAACTATGTGGAATCCATTGGAAAGTGTTGTCAGGTCAAATCGACCGGATATTTTAGCATGTTTACATAGGGCAGGCTTTAGTTTTACGCGAATTCGACCAGAAGATGAATATTCACCAGTTTTATTGGCAGCTAAGTCTGGGCATGTTGCGACTTTGCAAAAAATGGCAGAGCTTGAGCCATCTTCAATGATGACTGAAACTAGAGTTGGAACACCTTTAATAGTTGCAGCTTTACATGGCCGTGATGAAGCCGTGAAATATCTGCTGTCACGAGGAGTTCCTGTGATAAATTCAAATCCACCACTTTCTCAAAGGGTTGAGCAAAATGGTTATCATGATATAGCCAGGTTGATTGCGGCCCACGAAAGACCGGCTACTCCAACTTCTTAAGTACTAGCTCAATTTGCTCGCTAGCATTTAAATAGGAGTCAGAGCGCTTGAATTGTAGTAGTTTACTAAACGCAACTGTGACCGTGCCGCGCCTTCTGGGCAAGAACTGATTGGGACCAATTATCTTTGGTAGTCCAGTGATCATGACAGGTACAATCGGACAAAGCATTTGAGTTGCGATTAGCCCTGCACCCAGCTTGGTTGGTTGTAGATCCCCAGTGGTGCTAATTTTACCTTCAGGGAAAAGTACGACATAGCAGTTATGATCGAGCATTTTGCCAATATATTCTAAGCCCAGTTTGACGTTGTAGTCATCGGCTCTTTGAATTGGAAAGGTGTTGAAGATTAGTTCGGCTAACCAAGAAAAATGTTTAAATTCATCATAGAGCGCATCACGGGCAGCTGCAAATGCCAAATGTTTTCGTAAGTGCCAAGGGACCGCCATGCTAAAAATTATTCCATCTAAGTAGCTAGTATGGTTAGGCATGAAAATGACTGGATGTTGAATGTCTTTTAAATTCTCCAATCCTTTAATTTCTAACTTAATAAATATTCGAACAAATAAGAACAATATGGTCTGTGCTAGATAGCGAATTGCTTTGGCCCAGGCCTGTCTTGGCCAAGTTCGTAGGGGCTTTGTTTCGGGGGCAGGTTTATGATTCTTGATTAATTCTTCTAATTCATTAACGGTACTATTTAAATTGATATCTTTTTCAGAAATGGTAACACGTAAATCTTCTTCGATAATATTAATTAGTTCTACTCGTGCCAGTGAATCTAAGTTTAACTCGCGCACTAATTTAGTATCGGGTTTGATGCGTTCTGGGCTAGTGCCAGTTAAGTGGGCCAGGATATGAATTAATTTGCTGTAATTGGACACTGTTTGGGGTTGATTAATGTTCTGTCCCAGATGGTCTTGAATCTGTTTGGTGACCTCACCCTTTTTAATCTTATGAATAGCCGTACGTGGAAAGTCATCATCTGGCCAAATAGACCAACTATTAATGTGCTGATAAGTGGTAAGATTGTGATTAGCTAGAGTAATAATTGTTTCGGCATTGAAGTTGGCAGGTAGATTATCTTTTAAGATTAAAACTGCGTAAATCTGAGTGCCAGACTTACCGTCTAATCCAATTACACAACTGTCTTTCACAAATTCAGATTTATTTAACTCCAGTTCAATGTCTTCTGGATAAACATTTTGCCCGCCAGGACCAACGATCATATATTTTTTTCGGCCTTTGATGTATAAAAATCCATCGCTATCAAATTGTCCCATGTCCTCCGTATTGAACCAGCCATCGATTAGTACCTCAGCGGTTTTGGTGGGATTTTTATAGTAGCCAGGAAAGACACTAGGGCCTTTGGCCCAGATTTGACCAGTTTCGTCTATTTTGATTTGAACATTGCTTAATGGTTTACCAACTGATCCAGCTCGATGTGCATTATAGGTGTTGGTTGTAATGGTTGGAGAAGTTTCAGTGAGACCATATCCTTGTAAAATTGTGATGCCTAAGGCATTCCATTTGCGTTCCAAGTCTGGATCTAACGGTGCACCACCAGATGCAAAAGTATCTAATTTGCCACCAAACTGTTTTAAGACTTTGTAAAATAGTAGGCGAGAGAACCATCTTTGATTTACAAATTCAGATAGTTTAATTAAGCGATTAAACCATATTTCTTGGTTGCGTTCTTTTACATTCGCTTCAATTTTGGCCATAAATAGTTGTAAGAATTCGGGAACGGCTAATATTTTTGTAACTTGATTATCTTGCATTAATTTACGAATTGCGCTTACGGAGTGAGTATAAATTACTGGTACTTGATATGAGTAGGGCAGTAAAAACCCAATAGTTTGTTCATAAATGTGACTTAATGGTAGGATCGATAACATGCGGTCTCGATCTGAGTCAGGCTTGATAATCTGATTGATGGCCCAGATATTAGCAGAAATGTTTTGGTGTGAGAGCATAACTCCCTTAGGAGTCCCAGTTGTACCAGAGGTGTACATGATTTGAACTAAATGGTTTTCTGAAACAACTGCTTCGGTAAAATTTACTTGAACGTTCTCTAACAGTTCATCTAGGAAATCAGTGTGATAATTTATCAAGTTTTCAAATTTAAGTGGTAACGAGCTGAAGCTAAAAATAATTTTGGCTTCAGTTTGCTTAATAATTAGATCTACAATGTCCTTAGTGCTTTGAATATTGAGTGGTACGACAATTGCACCTTTTAGTAGGCACCCCCAAAATACGATGGTCCAAAATGGTGAGTTCGGGGCGCAAATTAATATTTTGTCGTCAGCTTGGACACCTTGCTTTTCTAGCAAAGTAGCAACTCTTTGAGCCATTACATAAACTTGAGCATAACTAAAGTCGACTTGGCGAAAGCCAATTTGCATACGAGCTGCTAGTTTATCAGGGTATTTTTGAGCATTATCTTTTAAAACCTGGATTAGTAACATGTTTAACTCCGAATCAAAAACATTGCAACTGCCATTGCATATTCACCATCATGGCTAATGCTAACTTCAGAGCTTTCTAAAAGATAGTGAATTTGAGCAATTTTAACAATTGGTTTACCAGTAATGGTATTAGTGATTTCGATTTCTAACCAAGATCCAGGGTCTAAGTCCAGAGCTTTAATTACCGCTTCTTTAGCTGCAAACTTTCCTGCTAGCGATTGTAGCGTGTGGGACTGAGTCAGCTCATGAGGGGTGAACAGTTTGCTTAATAATAAGCTATTTTGAGTAAATTTAGATGTAAACTTTGGTAAATATACAATATCGCAGCCAGCTTTAATCTGCATGTTAGTTTATAACCCCCAATTATCTAATTTTAGCAAATATACTCGATACAGGTTCCATTTTTCTTGTACTTTTCACATCTGCAAGATCCTCGCAAATCAACGCTAAATGTTTGAAATACAGTTAATAAGCATCCTAAAATCAAATATAATTTCATAGCCTAAAACCCCCTCCAAAAAACAATAATCTCTACTTAAATCTAACAAAGTAGGCTAAGTAATTGCAAGAAATGGGTTAATCAGCATAATTTTTTGTTAATTAACTATTTATTTTTTATAATAAGGTGTCGTTTAAAACAGTGGATTAGGAGCTTTTGTGCGTAAACAGATTTTTAGCACGCAATTAAATATTTTTTTAATACTAGTCTTTTTAAGTGGCGGTGGTTTATGTTGGGCAGTGGGGCAGGGAGGTAGCATTCGTCAGTTACTATCGTCTAAGGACATTGAATCTGACAACTTAGATAATCTTGTGGTAGATGGTATTAGAAATATTGTTTCAAATGGAGAAAGGTTTAATGCTAGAGCTGGTAGCGGCCAACAGGCCTATGGGGTTTCATATACTTTAGTTGATCCAACAGATAGGCTGCATTTGTTGCGCCAGTCAAAATCGATACGATATTTTTGTAGGGAGATGCAGGCTTATTTTAAGGGAAGCTTAAGGGTTGAAGATGGACTAGCGCAGGCATCACCCTTTTGGCGTAAATTAGCCGATGATAATGGTGAAATTTGTTCTAATTATGGTTACTATGTCTTTCATCAAAGAATTGCAGGGGACAATAGTCCTACTCAATATGAGTGGGTGGTAAGTCAGTTGGAGCGGAGTTTAGACTCAAGAAAGGCTTTTATTAATATTAACCAGCCTTATCATAAGGCTACTAAGAGCCAAGACTTTCCATGTACCATAGGTATGCAATTTTTTGTTCGTCAAAATCACTTGTGTTGTATAGTTTCATCTAGAAGTACCGATATTTATACAGGGTTACCTTATGATATGGGATTTTTTTCATTTGTAACTGAGTTGGTATATCGTGATTTAAAAGAGAGATTGCCAAAAGAGCAGGCGAGTCAGCTGCAACTTGGATCTGTTACTATGCGCACCAGCTTTACACAGATTTATGACAAAACGAGGACAGAAGCTTTAAGGCTTCTTGATTGCCATCCTGATGGTGTTTCTAGAGGAAAAATGCCTGAAATTGAAAGTGCTAAAGAAGTTTTGGCAGATATCTATAATGGAACCGCAAAAACCAGTGTGGTGAAATGGATTAGGGATCATGCTGATGCTGTCTAAGGGGCTTAATATGCAAATTGCCGCGGCAATTATTGAGAGGGATGGTAAGGTCTTGATAGCCCAGCGAGCTAAAAATGATGGATTACAGGGGAAGTGGGAGTTTCCTGGGGGCAAGGTTGAGGCAGGAGAGACCCTTCAGGAGTGTTTAAGGCGAGAGCTCAAAGAGGAGTTGGACATTCAGGCTGAGATAGGTGAATATTTTTGTACCAGTACCTTTAAGCACAAAGATGTAATTTATGACATGAATATGTTTTTTGTACATAATTTTACTGGTCAAATTGTGCTGCATGAGCATTTTGCGATTGAGTGGGTGACTGTAGGTGAGCTAATTAATTATTTAATGCCAGAACCAGATTTGCCGGTAGTTTATCAGTTGCAGCAACGTGCAAAGTCACCGTAGTTGCCCTCTCTATGCTTTTTATAAATAAGTTTGGCTAAAACCCTTGCATTTAGGGGGCAAAGTCCGCTAATTTGATAAAGAATTGATAATTTTTTAAATCCTAATGGAGGGTTCTATGAAGAAATATATTTTGATGCTATTGGCTGTTTCTGGTGTGGCAATTGAAGCAAAACACCAATTAAGTGCAGCTGAGAATAAAGAATTAAAGGAATTGCACAAACGTGTTGTAACAGTGCTAGGTGCGAAAAAGGCTGCTCGTCATGATGAACTAGTTCGTCGTGGTGTACATTGCAATACACAGCGCGTTCATAAAAAGCAGGCTCGTAAGCATGCAGCTCCTAAACGCGAACAAAAACGTGTAAAAAGGCAAGCTAGAACAGCGGTAGCTAGAGAAGTGCAACAACAACCTGTAATCTAATGTTTCTTCGTACTCAGAGAGTTTGTGGGTACGATTATAGTTTTAAGGGGGAAGACAAAATTTCTTCCCCCTTAAATTTTTTTAAAGATTATAACCAATTGAGCAACCAAAAATCTGAGATTGAATAGTGGCCTTGCCATTAAACGGATGCTTATAGTACAGGTCTACCAAGAGCTTTCCTGTGAAAGACGCTGTAAAAATTGCGCTATGCTGAGTCAACTCTTGTAGGCTAATTGCAGTATTGGCAATCTCACTGGAATATTTATCGCTGATAATCTTTAAGCTGTCTTGGTTATGTTTGGCATAGTTATATCCAACTTGGACTGAACAGTTTTTAAATAAGTGATAGCCTTCTAGATATAAAGTAAATTGTTGTGTCAGGCCTAGTTTAACCTGAGTGGGTGCTTTTGCTAAGAAGATTAGATCGGTTTGATTAGGATCAGTTTTGATACGCCGTTCATAAGTAGTTTCAAATGGTTGTATCAGATTTAAATTGATACCGCCTCTGAGATGCTCCCACCAGCGCAGTTGAATGTTTCCACCTAATAAAACAGCGGTAGCGCCATTTCTACCAAATGGGATTGAAAACAGTTGATCTTCATTAGATCGCTTGCCAGTAGGTAAGCCTAATCCACCATACAGTCCTAGTTGAACAGACTTTAGAATAGGTTTAGTTTGATGAAAGGTTCTTAGCCACCGCAGTGTGATCTCAGCATCGCCAAAACCAATTCTGTCCCAGCCAGTACCAACTTTAAGTCCACCGCTAAGGGCTTCAATATTGTTAACAAAGTTGTCAGTAAGTTTTGCTTTGGTTAGATTATCAGCTAGGCTAACTGACTTGGTTTGATCAACCCAAGCGACATTGGACAGCTTCATGCTAATGGCAGGCACAAATAAATTTAAGTAAAAGTGGTTGGGCAGGTTATATTTAAATATTAAGTTTACTCTATTTAGGTTTAGTTTGCCGGTTGGAACTAGATGGCCACGAACACCATCATCATTGGCATTACTTAATTGTGCAGCTAAGGCGCCAATTTGGGTGCTTGCATCAAAGCCACGTAAGGCATTGAGCGCACTTTGGTCAGGCTGTAAGTATTGTAGAACATTAACCTTTTGGCCTAAGGCATTATGTCCATTGATGTTGATAGATCCTTCCACTGTAGCTGACCAGGAAAAATCTTGTTTTTTGGGAGATTCTTTATAAATATCAGCTTGTGATAATTTACAATTAAAACATAGAATTACTATTAAAGTGCGCTTAAACATGCTTTTTAAGATCTTTCGTATTTGCTTTTTACTCATTAACTTGTAATCCAAATTCTCCGGCAATCAGTAGAGCTCCGGAGTTACTGTCATTAACAATTCCAGCAATAAAGCTGGATTGAGTAATGGTGTCTAGTGGCAAGTTATAAGATTTAAGACTGCTGAGATTAGCAGATTTAAATCCGCTTACTTGGCCAGGTGGCAAGATTTGAGTAAAACTTTTTTGACTATTGTCATGTGATAAATAGCTTATTAACAAGTTGCCATTTGTAAAAAAACCATCTCTAAATGATTCAAAATTAATAAAATAAGAATTAGAATCTTTTAAATATAAATCTGGTAGTGGTTGGATTGTTGTATTGTCGATTGTACCGCTATTATATACATAAAATCGATTGATTTGAGCTTGGTGTAGGCCATGATAGGTGCTTAACACATATAAATTACTTTTATTTATCAAGTCTTCTTCTAGCCCAGATGTTGTAATACTAATTAATTTAACACAGTTCAGGGCGCGTGGTTCCGGGACTAGTTGAGTGGTCCAGTCAACAGTTACATCGTGAATTGAAGCGCCATTTGCTACACGATAGAGTCCGATATTGGTAGCTAAGATTCCTAAATCTCCAGATACAATAAAATCATTAAAGCAACCATTGGTGCTTGTGCCACTTAGCATTCCAATTTGTGCAATGGTTGAAGCGGTGCCAGCCGCTAGGTCGGTGTTATTTAACGCTATACGATCTAGTTTCTGATCAGTTAATATATATAAATAATCACTGTCGCTGCTGATCTTTTTAACAAACTTATAGTTACCAAATAATTCGAATTTCAAGCTAGTGGTCAGCGCACTGAAATTTGTGATTGGAGCTGCCCAGCCAGCACCATTAGTTTGTCTTAAGATTGCTACGCCATTAGATCCGCCAATGGCTAGCCAGCTAGAATTGCTACTATTGGTTGCAATATTGGAAGTTACAATTGCACCGATGGAGCTTAGATTATCACCTTTGATATTAATCATAGTAGTGTTACTAGCAGTAGTTGGGATGGTGTCGCTAGTTGAGCCAGCAGCATTTGATCCGAAGTCACCACTTACAGCTTGAGATGGATTAATCATTGAAATTTGCTGATAGCCAGTTGCGATTAATAAGTTGATATCCGTTAACGCAGCGGTGTTAGTTTTTGGAATGTTAGTTAAGCTATAAACTCCGTTTTTAAAGTTACTGTTGATTTGATTGATTAGTCCTAGGCTGGCATTGCTAGTGGTGCCACCCAGTAACCCATCGGCACTGCCACTGCCCCATTGAGTTCTGCTTAACGTGCGCACGCTAGTAGCATCAGCACCTGTGAATCTCCAATATAAGCCTTGGATTTGATCTAATCCAGCGCCATAAACCTTATCCCCATAGCCACCCACTTTTTGCCATTTAGTCCAGTTTGTGACAAACCCAATGTTATCTAAAATAGCTTGCGACTGGTAGAGCCCGGTCGCACTAGCACTAGATGTATCTCCGGTAGAGGCGTAGACGCAGTCACCAACTATAAACAGTTCTACAATCTGTTCATTAGCCGCTAGCGGTAATGCACCACCTCCGACCTTAGCAGCGGCATCACCAGTTGTTAGGAGATCACTGCTAGATGTGGCTACACCACTGAGCTTACGACTGGTGATTAAATTGATAATGCCGCCAGTATTATTCTTGTTGGTCGTAGAATAAGTCTCTGTAATTGAAGCTGCATCAATTTTGGCTAAGTGTCCTTGGTTGACTGATCCATCATTCACAATTGGCAGGGCATAAATTAAATTACCAGTTGTTGTAGCTGATCCGTTGCCACCAGCAACAATTAAATAACTTAATCTAGTACTAGTTATTAAAGTTCTTAGGCGTAAAGCGCTGATATTTTGGGTTGCTCCGACTGTGCCAATAATCTGGTCTGTTCCAGTAAATACAGCATCGGGGGCAATTTTTTCCCAGACAATTTCTTCGTAGCTCTGGCCAGAAACTGTTTGGATTTTGCCAA
>JAHFBM010000029.1 GCA_023250055.1 bacterium
AAATCAGCCTCATGGTCGATGCTGATGGTGGACTGATTAGCTTAAATCCACAAACTGGTGAAATTAAAGCCTTAATCGGTGGCTTTGATTATCAAACATCTAAGTGGAATCGAGCACTGCAAGCTCGCCGGCAAATGGGTTCAATTTTCAAACCGATTGTTTACGCAGCTGCACTTCAAGCTGGTGCCAACTTTGCGCATACCGAAATAGATGAGCCCATCGAAGTGATATTTCAAGGTCAGAGCTGGAAGCCCCGTAATAGCACTCGTGAATATGGTGGCGAAATGAGCTATGCCAAAGCATTATCATTTTCTAATAATATTATTACAATTAAAGCTTTAATTAATGCTGGTTGCAAAAATGTTGCCAAGTTAGCTGAGAAATTTCAGTTGCCTGGCCCAATTAACCCCTATCCTTCTATTGCACTGGGATGTATTGATACAACTCTGTCTGAAGCTGTTGGAGCTTTTAACGTCTTTGCCAATCATGGAGTCTATGTCGAGCCACATTATCTAAAATGGATTAAAGATGAGTGGGGAACCAAAATTATGCAGTTTAGACCTAAACAAATACGTGTCATAGAATCTCAAATTAGTGACCAGGTTGCCAAAGTATTAGGAATTGGTTTAAAAAGGTTCTTACGCAAAAATGGCAAAGTAAATTTCCAAAGTGAAGGCATCGGTAAAACTGGCACAACCAATGACTCTAGAACTTGTTGGTTTGTTGGGTCTACGCCAGAGCTCACAACTGGTCTGTATTTGGGCTGCGATGACAATAGCGCTTTGGGCAAATATATTTACCCAGTTCGCACCATCTTCCCAATCTGGTTAGATATTTATGAACAGCTAACCCCTAGTGAACAAAAATTTAATTACGACTCTAATTTGAAACCAATTAAAATAGACTGGAATACCGGTCAACCAAGTAATAATACTGATGAAGACACAGTTGAAATTTTAGTATAACTAATTTGTGCGATGATAAACTTTAACCAAATAAATTGGCCAAATTGTCATTGGAATCATAAAGAATAATAAGTATAAAAAATAACTGACTAAAACTGTCAAACTGGATTGGGCCAGAACATGTAAATGAGCTGGTGCTGCAACCAAAGCAACTATCTTGGCATGCCCAAGTCTTAAAGCAAATCCCACCAGTAGCTTGTAAGAAAATAATGCTGCGCCACCAATCAGAAGTAAACCAAAATGTTGCCAGATTTTTTGCAAATTATACTGCACGATTTTAATTGGATTACGCATGTCCCATACTAAAATTAATGCAAAAAGTGCTAGCAATTGGTACACGACCATCGCAACTGACATACTTGAGATGCGATGCATCAGCACAGCTCCAAATGAACCACCCATTCTAATTAAGTACTCATTATTAGTCATCCCTTGCAAGTCATAGAAGCCGTACGCTGCGGCTAAAATTGCAAATATCAATAGCGCTGGCTGACAAATTGCATGATATATAGAGGACCAAACCGTGGCCTGTGGGTTTTGATATTCCCAGGCTAAAGCTGCTGCTAAATACAAAGCCGCCACCGGCTTGCAGGCACTGCTAACCAAGATGACAAACATAACAATAAATTCTAATAAATTAGCGGATAAACCTTGCGAACTATTAACCCAGGCAAAGAATCCGGGAGTTACAAAACCAGGAGAAAAAAAATAATCAAAGTAAGATAAACCAAAGAAAGCGATTATGCCATAAATCGCAAAAAAATACCATAGCCTTGGTCGCCGCCAAGCCTCAGCTAAACTCGCATGTGCCAACTGCAGGCTAACCTGAATTCGATCCAATATCAACATGAACAACTCCCTCTACATAATAACTATAACTGGGGCCAGACTAACAAAGTAGCAATACGTTCGTACAGCATTTGAGGATTAACTTCAATTTCAGACTGCGTTAATAAACTTAGATGTGAATATAAAGTGGCTAAAGCTTGAGCATTTTCTAACTGATGACTAGTGTAGGTAGTTTGCAGTGGAATGACAATCGTAGGTTTCTGAAGTGGTACAATCTCAGCTAATGTTCCTGCCCCTGCTCGACAAATAATGAGATCCGCCAAGACCATATATGGCATTAAATTTGCTTGATAGCTAAAAACCAGTGCTGGCATAGCTCTAAGTTTATAAAATTGTTGTAAGAGCCCACAATTTTGTGCACCAGTTTGATGAATGATTTGCAGATGCATACCAGCTGGCAACTGATTGACATAACCCATGACAAGCTCATTGAGCGAGCGCGACCCCTGCGATCCACCTAAAATTAAAACTGTTTTGTTGGTTGGTAAAAACTGCAAGGCCCCTGCTTGAACATCCTCCCAAGCCTGCGGCTTACTTAATTGATAATCTCGCACTGTGAATCGAATCGGATAATCTACCAACTCAGATTTACCCTTGGGCAGATCATGCACAGCCTGAGCAAAGCAAACTTTAATTTGAGTAGCAAACCGCGCTAAAAACTTTACAGCTTTACCCGAATGAACATTTAACTCATATAAAGTTAGCGGCACCTTTAACCACCAGCCAATCACACCAACCGGCACTGACACCAAACCACCAGTTGAGATAATCTGAACAGGTCTAGTTTGTTGCAAAATCCTATAAACCCGCCAAATAGTTTTAGCCAACTGCCAAACAAATACCGGCAAGCGCCATGGAGCTCGATAGGGAATTTGCGGCAACTGCAATGGCACGTGCTGATCAACCAAGGGATTAGATGATAGTAGCTTTAAATCCAAAGTGCTTGCATTTGAAAAGAATAAAATTTTGGTAGTTGGATTAGCTTGTTTAAGTCGTTCTGCTAATGTTAAAGCCGGCAAAATATGTCCCGCTGATTGACCAGCCACAAAACAAACTAAACTATTTGAGACGAGCTGCATGATGACACCGAATTAAAAATTTCTGCAAGACAACTTGCAGCTCCGGATCAGCAACTACTTGCAAACTGCGCTGCTCCAATGGAGTTAGCTTTTGGATTTCTGAAACTTGTTCTGTCATAATACTCAAACTCTTAAAAGTTTGTTTTTGAACATATTTTAAACGAATCTTTAAAATATATTTACCACCCAAATATTGATTTACTTTATGCATGATCATGTTCGAGAGTAAATATAGCTCCTGCATCCAACATGAGTCATATACCCCTAATATCAAAGTATCATCATAGACTTTCTCAACGCGTGCACGTTCCTGCAAGTTACCAGCGATCTGTGGCCAATCAGTAATAATTCGAATTCGCCAAGCATCGGTTTTGCGTGTCCAACTTGTTTTGAGCAGTTCTGTTAAATTTACAATCATAAATAGTAGTATACACTATTGCCCAAGTTTAAAACTAGCAAAGTTTCACCCTCAAGCTATATGATGTATACTATTAATTGTGCTACAACTTTAAAAGGATCAAATTATGGTTTTCTCCGACCCTAGGAGCGATATTGCTTTCAAAAAACTATTTGGCGATATCACTCATAAAAATATTTTAATCAGTTTTCTAAATAGCGTACTAAAGCGATCCGGCGACGCTCAAATCGTTGATATTGTCATGAACGACACTAACAATGTAGCCGAAACAACTCAATTAAAATCCAGCATTGTCGATGTCCGCTGCACTGATCAATCCGGCAGCCAATATATTATTGAAATGCAAATAGTTTCACAGCGAGACTATGCCGCCAGGGCCCAATATTATAGCTCACTTGCACTAAGTCGTCAGCTTGCTGCGGGTGAGAAATATCACAAACTTGTTCCAGTTATCTTTGTTGGCATTCTTGACTTTACACTCTTTGATCGCAACCCAAACTACCTAAGTCACCATTTAATCTTAGATAAAGACACCCTCCTCCATGAATTAAAGCATTTAGAATTCCACTTCATAGAACTAGATAAATTTAATCACGAGCTTGAGCAACTCTCCAATATTTTGGAGAAATGGATCTACTTTTTAAAACATGCCGTCACTTTACAAAAAGTGCCAAGCTCTATGCAAGAACCAGTACTCAAAGAAGCCTTTGACGTCTTATCTCAAACCAACTGGACTCGCTCTGAACTAGAAGCTTACGATAAATACCTAGATGCGACAAGATCACTCACTAGCCAACTTGATACAGCTGAGGAACGCGGTGAACTTAAAGGCAAACTAGAGGAAAAAATCACAATTGCAACAGCCCTATTAGATGTACTTGATATTGAAACTATTGCTAAGAAAACCGGTCTGTCAGTCAATCAAATTGAAAAACTTAGAGATAAATAATATTTAATGATATTTTAGCTCCAGTACATCTTGCAATGTCTTACGCAACAGATCCAGATTCGCTTCTAAATTAATTTGAGTAAGCAATGTCAACTCCTCAAAGCCTTGTGCTGGGTATTCAAAGTTAAAAGTATTGCAAAAGCCTTCTTCGGTGCATCTTAATGGATCAAAGTCCTGCAATATTGGATTATTACGCACTTCTGCCAAGCTAGTATCTTTAATAAGTGGCAAATAAACAATCGTTGGCACTGTAACATCTTGCTCATTCCTAAAAACACTCATGGCTTGTGTTCGGGCCTTATTATAATCAATTTGCGGAAACTTAAAGCCATACTTACGAGCATACTCTTCTGCCTTTTTCAACTCCCCGGCCTTACCAACATCCGCCGAAAGATCGAACACAAATATCACATCAATAGCACGCTCTGGCCGTAACAATGGCGGCAAAGGTAAATTAAAATCAAGGCCAGCATCAATTAATGTAATTTGATCTTGGTCAGCTGATGGTCGACCAGACATTTGATAAGTAATATTAAAGAGCTTGGCTGGAGACAAACGCTGATTTTGAAAATCTTTCATTCCCCATCGAGTATGCATCACATAACTAATTACATCCATTTTAAACTTGCTAGATGCAATATCATCAGCATCATTGCCAGATTTTTGCATCATATTCAACATTTCAGTAAAGTTAACCGTGTAAGCTGATCCAAAGATTCCAAGCAAAAACCCAAAGGGCTGCTCTGGAGCATATTCAGTTGTGCCAGAAACCTGTAAGCCTTGACTTCGTCCATCTTTAAATGGTCGACCAAAAGCCCAAGTTGGCACAAAAGCTTGTAGATCTGGAGATCCAATTTCATATGGAGTAAACTCAAGCCAATGATATTGCAATTCTCCCAATGGCTGAACAGCCGTATAAATTGGAAAGAGCTGTCGACCATCTGACACCGCTAATCTTTGCTCTGACAAATATTGCCTTTGACGATTTTCGCGCGGTTCAAATAAACGATTGGCAATTAAAGCCCCCCATAAATCAACCGAGTTTAACGGTTGATCAAAGACCCGTTTAACTTCCAAATTATAAACAAATTGATCAGTTTGTTGTTTATTTGGTGGTGGCAAAACTCCCTTACCATTTACCATTAGCATACCCTGCGTCTTTGGTTGCAACTGTGCCTTAAATTCATCAGCTGGTAATCCCTCAGTCACATAGTCTCCCAAGGCCCAAGTCGAACCTGACAGGCCACTCATATATAAAGTCGCATCAGTTAAGCCAATTTTCTGAGCACCGACTAGAAACCCAGTTGTCCCGATCATAGCTCGATAACCACCACCACTACCACAGAATGCCATTCGCAAGATTTGACCATCAGGCAAACTTTTCCCAAGCAACTTCTCTAATGGCTTGCGAATAAACTGCTCACGAAGCGCAATCACATCTTGCTCCTCTTGCGCTAAAGCCGTTCCCACCCGCACAACTGCTATTTCATGCCGATAGGGGTTATTAGCATTAACCTGTGGCACAAATTGACCCAGAAGCAGTTTTACATTATCAACTATAGATTTACCCGTGTCGATAACGCTGTTCACAACTGTCGTTGCAACTCTTCGACTTGTATCTTGAACTGTTTGGACTATTTGACGTGGATTAAAGGAGGTTTGCTGTATTTTTTGGACCACCTTGGAAGTCGTATTAGAAACCGCTGAAATCTTATCGCCGGCCCAGCTCTTAACAGAGCTCCAGAATCCAGAATCGATCTGCCCTGTTTGTACACACATTGCAAATAAAACCGCAACGCTTAAATTTCTTAACCGATACATTCTCATTGATCGCCCCACCCCTTCTTATAAAAGCACCCAGTTAGCACAGTATATAAAATTGAGAAGTTACAATTCAATGAAAATTCCCCCACCCAGACAGGACGTCGTGGATAGGGGAAATGGAGGTTATCTAAATCAAATACACTAGTTAATATAGACTGACCAGGAGAAAAAATCAAACAAAATTTTAGACTATCGATATAACTCTAAATATCGCTTGGCAACTTGAGACAAATTATAATTATCGTAAACAGTTTTACGCGCCCACTGTCCCAGCTGTTGCCGCAACTCTAAATTAGAAATTAAACACTCTAAAACATGTACCAGCTCGAATATATCATTAGGTGAGCAAATAAAACCATTTTGACCGGATACTATTACTGGGTGACCAGCTTGCGCTGTTACAATTGGCACTATTCCAAAACTCATCGCCTCTAATAAAGCAATTGATAATCCCTCTTGATGAGAGGGTAAAACAAAACAGTCCATCTGAGAATAAATCGACCCAAGATCAGTAGTATAAATAAAGCTAACCACATCCAACAGCTTTAACTCTTGCACCAACTGCTGCAAAGTGCCTTCCAACTCACCATATCCAACAATTACAGCTCTAAATTGATACCCCAGATCACGTAATTTAGCCAATGCTTGAATTAATAAAACTTGATTTTTTACCGGCACAAAACGACCGACATGACCAATTGTGAAGATAGCAGATTTGCAATGATCCAATTCATAATCACCAACTTTAATTCCATTTGAAATTTGTACAATTTGATCTGCCTTAAGTCGCGAAAAATCACGCTGCACCTTTTGTGCGATTTCAGGCGAAACGGCCACTATTTTAGCTGCCAACGCCATAGTTAAACGATCTAACCAAAGCTTGATCCACTGATCTGAATTGACTGAACCACGATTGTAGTTAGCATGGATACTGCAAATCACTGGGATTCGTAGAATTTTACCGACTAGGCGTGTATAAAGGTTAGCAACCCACAACTGGCTATGAAGATATTTAGGACGTAATAAATAAATTAGTTTAAATAATCGCCCTAATCCAATTAGATCATATGCCTGCAGCAAGCCCGTTATGGCATAACATTTAATTCCTAATCGCTCTAGCTCTACTAGATAGGGCCCGGGCCGAAAATATGCTACCCGATGCTCGAACTGATTTAAGGAACTATTTTGAAATTCGGCTAACAAATTTACTAAAAACCTCTCTGCTCCGCCCACTTGCAACCCAGTTGTAATATGTAAAATAATCGGTTTGGACATCCCAGCTCACTTTAGGCTATAATAATAACTATAGATATTAAAGGTTTTTCATGAAAAACAAAGCTGGCTTATTAATTGGAATCGAAGGCATTGACGGCTCCGGCAAAAGCAGCCTGGCAACCGCTTTAAAGCAAGAATTAATTAATTTAAAGTTAAGTGTAATTCTAACCAAGGAGCCAGGCGGAACTACCTTTGGTAAAGAGTTGCGTCAGATTTTACAATATCGCAACACACCACTCGACCCTAAGGCAGAATTTTTATTATTTGCAGCTGATCGCGCCCAGCACTTCACTGAGCTGGTTATTCCGGCCCTGCAAAGCAAACAAATTGTAATATCAGATCGCACCTGTGATTCATCATTGGTCTACCAAGGCTATGGCCGCGGCTTAGATCTAGATACGCTTAAACAAATTAACCAATGGGCAATGGGCAACTATCAAGCTGATTTAATATTATATATCAATATACCACTTACAGCCGCACAAGAACGCATGCACAAACGAGCTGAAGCACCGACTGTTTTTGAACAAGAACAGCTAGATTTTAAGCAGAAATTAATTGCCGGATTTGAAACTTTATATGCTAATCAAGCCAATGTCTTAAAATTAGACGGTACATTACCTACCGGTGAATTAACTAAGTTAGCACTTGCACATATTATGCAACTACTGCCAAATCGAGATATCAGCACATGCCCGTAGCATCACAAATTCCCTCTCAGGTTTGGATAGGCAATAGCAACACCCTCAAAGCCGCCATTGTAACATATTTACAACAACAATTATGTAACTCTAACGGCTGTCAAAGTTGTATAGTATGCACTCAGATCACGCAAGAACAATCAGCCTCCGTACACTGGCTACAACCACAAGGCAACTACAAACTAGAGCAGGTTGAACCAATCCACCAACAATTAAGTTATCGCCTGGGGCAGCATGAGCAGTTCTATTTTATTTTTCAAGATGCCCAATATTTAAGTGCCGCCTGCGCCAACAGCTTGCTAAAGTCAATTGAAGAGCCACCCCGAGGATACCATTTTATTTTCTTAACCAACCGCAAAGAAGCGGTTATTTCAACAATCTTATCCCGTAGCACAATTGTTAATTTAACTAATAAATCTAATTACAGCTGCGACCATCCCCTCTATTTAATTTTCACATTACAGCAAACTCCAAATGGAGCAACGTTCTGGCAAATATTAGAAAGCCAAACCACCCTAACTGATCAACTTAGCTATGAGCTTTTAGAGAATATCTATCAATACTGGCTACAGCATTACACCAAGGACCCGCTCTTTGCCCAACCCAAAATTGAACTGTTTCAAAAGCTACTGCTCACTCCCCCCATGCCGGGCAGCAGCAAGCTCTTCTGGCGTCAGGTTTATTTGCAACTTTTTAGCTAATTGTGGATAGCGCGCCAAGACCCGCCGATGACTAACAAGATACAGGGCCACAATTAGCATCCCACCACCCAATACCTGATACTGTGCTACCGGATGAGACAACCAATTACACCATTGATTAGCCTGGTAAATTCCATAACTATATAATGAGTCACGCGCTTCCTGCCCAAATTCGGACAGCTCATCTAAGATTCCGGCTTGCGCAAAACTGTAGCACAGCGTCAGATTCAGAAATAACAGTTTTCTATTTTGCATATTACTCCCCTTCTAGTTAGCTATATAGCCAAACTCACTTAGTAGCGCACACCACGTCATTGCGAACCCCGATAGGGGTGTGGCGATCCACTTAAAAAACTAGCCAGTAGATTGCCACGTCGCCAAAAGAAGGCTCCTCGCAATGACATACTGGTTAGTAGCGCATGCTGCGTCATCGCGGGCCCCTTGTAGGCGTGGCGATCCACTTGCGTCATCGCGAGCCCCTTGTGGGCGTGGCGATCCACTTAAAAAGCTAGCAAATAGATTGCCGCGTCGCTTCACTCCTCGCAATGACATACTGATTTGTGCAGAGCTTACTACAATTAGCTATACCATGAGATAAAGTATCGCTCATTGTCAAGATACAAAGATTTATCTGGACAAAATGAGTTATAATAAATTTTTATTTAATAAACTAAAGATTATTATTTTAATAAAAATTAACAACCTATAGATTATTATGTAAGAAAGGGTGAAATGGAAAATAATTTTAAAAAATTAATGCAAGAACAGCTGCAAGAGCAATTTAAGCAGCTATCTGGAGCATCTCAGGTAACAAAACCTAAAAGCGGTTGGATCCGAGTGATTCGTGATGCATTAGGTATGTCAGGTGAAGCTCTAGCCAAGCGTTTAAATTGTAGCCAGGCGAATGTTACTGCACTTGAACGACGAGAGCGAACCAGCAAAATTAGCTTAGAAGCTCTAGACCAAGCAGCCAAAGTTTTAAATTGCAAACTGGTATACTTCTTGATTCCTAATGAACCATTGAATAAAATTCTAGAAAATCGGGCTAAATTGATTGCTAAGCGCAAAATAGACCTTGTAAATCATTCAATGTCTTTGGAGCAACAAGGATTAACTTCCAAACAACTACAACAACAAGAGCGTGATCTAATTGAAGAATTATTACAGGGCAATCCTAAAAATCTTTGGATAGATGATAAAATTTGAATATCCAGTTGGAGCAACTCCATTAGAGCCAGAGCATGACCTAGGCAAACTACTCCGACCCATGCTATAATATTGGCATATGAGAATTAAATTAAATTTCGAACTGCTACTCTTCTCGCTTAGTTTTGTGTTTTTACAATTAGATTTAGGACTATTTAGCTGGGGGCTAGAAAGCACATTTGCACTACTAGCGTTTTATTTGATTTATGCCAAACCAATTCAAATTCCGACGCTAATCTGGCTAACAACATTATTTTGGTTAAAACAGTTCATCACTATGCAACAGCTAAGCTTTGACATCACACTGACAATTGGGGCTATTCTGCTCGGGGCCATATTAAGAAGAAACTTGCACTTTAAAATCTGGGCTTATTACTTACTGCTAGTTATTTATCTAACCGCACACTTAATCCTAGTTGATCTGATTCACCTTCAAACCCAGCTGCCACTAACTAGTGGTCTTCAACCTGTTTTTTTGAACTTAATCGCAGCCACAATACTGTATTGCACTCTACCAAAGCATTAGATGTTGCAAAGATTACTAAAATAACTAAGCTGTCAATTGAGCAAGTTAAAGAATTAAGAAAAAGTTAATGCTATTTAATGTTTC
>JAHFBM010000030.1 GCA_023250055.1 bacterium
GCGCGTATTCAAAAATTGTAGAAAAATGTGTGCCTCCGTAGATAGCCTATAGTTATAGTTTATAAGAGTGAAATAAAGTGGGTATGCTAAAACTTAAAGTTGGTATTTTGATGGGTGGGATGTCGCTGGAAAGTGAGGTTTCATTTAATTCGGGTCGAACGGTTTATGATCATTTAGACACGACGCTTTTTGAGCGGGTACCAATTTTTCAAAAGAATACTGGGCAACTATATCTGCTACCAGTTAAGTTTATTTATCGTGGTAAAATAGCCGATTTCGAAGCGCGCTTAGATCTTGAAGCTCAAAAAATTGGTTGGCAGGATCTACAGCATTTAATTGATTTTGCTTATATTGCAATGCATGGTCGGTATGCTGAAGATGGTAGCTTGCAGGGAATGCTGGAGATGCTGCAAATTCCGTATCTGGGGGCTAAGCATTTTGGGAGCGCTCTGGCGCGCGATAAGTTTTTGATGTATGACTACTTAAACATGGCTGGAATTGCGGTGCCAAGGCATCTTAAAGTTATTAACCCAAGACAATTAAATCTAGATCAGGTGATTTATCCTTGTGTGGTTAAGCCACATATGGAAGGTTCAAGCATGGGGGTTGCTGTTGTTCATGAACAAGCTGATTTGGTGGCCAGTGTTCAGAAAGCTATGAGCTGTTTTGAGGGTTGTGATCAGGCTGTTTTGGTAGAAGAGAAATTAACAGGGAGCGAGTTTACTGCTATTGTGATTACGGACCCAGATACGCAGGAGTTGGTAGCGTTACCGCCGACTGAAATTGTGATCGAGCCTAATTATGATATTTTTGATTACGATCAGAAATATATGCCCGGGCGGGCGACTAAGTATACCCCAGCTAGATTTTCAGATGAAGTGATTGCCCAGATCCAAGCAATTGCGAAGCGGGTTATGACGGTGCTTCAAGTTGATACTTTTGTGCGAATTGATGGATTTTACACAGTTGATGGGCAGATTGTAGTCATTGATGTAAATACGATTTCGGGTATGGCGCCCAGTAGCTTTTTATTTCGACAGGCGGCGGAAATTGGCTTAGATCATTCGCAGTTAATCAACGCCCTAATTAAGGTTGAGTTAAAAAAATATCAAATTAATTTTTAAAAAAGCATAGTGATTGGCGACTTTATGGTAGACAAAATTCGAATAGCGGTGATTTTTGGGGGTCGGTCAAATGAGAGAGAGATCTCATTTGAATCTGGTCGCAATATTATTAATAAAATTTCCAATGAGAAGTATGACAAGACGTCGGTGTTTTTGAGCAGTAATCTAGATCTATATAAAATTAATCAGCGCCTGCTAGTGCAGAATAGTACTAAAGAGGTTGAGCAAAGTTTAGAGGAGGCGTTAGCTTCTGGGGAAGTGCAGAAGTTAGCTTGGGATGATCTACCCAAACTGTTTGATTTTGTCTTTTTGGGTTTGCATGGTGGCGAGGGTGAAAATGGCACAATCCAAGGCGCATTGGAGATGCTCAGGGTGCCTTACAATGGATCTGGAATTTTTACCAGTGGGTTATGTATGACCAAGTATCAGGCTACGATGTATTTAAAGTCTAAAGGCTTTGAAACGCTTAATTGTCGTTTGATATCACGGGTGCAGTGGGCGACTAATCAGGCTCAGATTTTGGCAGAAGTAGTACAAGAAATTGGCTATCCAATGATTACGAAGCCCAATGATGATGGTTGTAGCGTGATGGTTTGTAAAGCTAAAAACGAAGCTGAACTGATTGTTAATATCGAGCAGACTTTGCTATCTAAGTCTGAGGTACTGCTAGAGCAGTTGGCACCAGGAATGGAGTTGACGGTGGGCTGCGTCGGCAATGGAGTGGTGAGGGCTTTGATTCCGACTCAAACTGTTTCTACTGGGGATGTGCTGTCAATTGAAGAAAAATTTTTACCCGGGGCGGGATTGAACGTTACTCCGGCGCCACTGCCAGACATTGATATGCAGTTGGTCCGGCGTAAAATTGAGCAAATTTACATGGCTTTGGGTTGCAAGGGATATGCGCGTTTAGATTGTTTTTATGACATTGTTAGTCAAAAGTTGCATGTCATAGATGTTAATACTTTGCCCGGCATGACACCAGCTACCTGTTTATTTCATCAAGCTGCCGAGCTGGGTATTTCACCAAGCGGACTACTCGATATTATTATTGGGTTGGGCTTTGAGCAGCATCATAAATCAAACTACTTAGTGCTAAATTCGGCTCAAGAAATTAGTTTAATGCGGTGATGGGGTATACTTTTTAAGTAAAGTTGGGAAGTAGCTATGTCAATCTTTCTGGAGGGCATGGGGGTTGGATTTTATATTGCTGATCCGGTTGGCGTGATTGGCGTAGTATGTATGCATCAAGCCTTGCGGGGTGGTGTTAGATTAGGCTTGGCAGCTGGTTTTGGTGCAGCTACAGTTGACATGCTTTACAGTATTTTAGTTGCGATTGGTGCAACTACCATCCAAGTTATTTTATTTAGCTATCAAACACCACTAACGTTAGTCGGGGGTTTATTGATTTGTGGACTTGGGATTAAAGAGTTTTTCATGCCGCCAAGTCCAATTGATCATGTTTGGCATGCTCCTAGGTATCTCCTAAAAACATTTTTATTGACGTTCGTTTTAACTTTGACTAATCCAGCAACTTTGCTTGATTTCATGAGTTTGATAGCAGTTTTAAAAATTGATCTGCCAACTTATTTGGATAAAATTTTGTATGTATCGGGCGCTTGGTGGGGATCAACAATCTGGTGGATCAGTTTAAGTTTGATTGTAGCGCATTTTCGGCAATGTATTTCAGGGCATGTGTTACAAAATGTTAATCGGGTCGCGGGGGTTTTGATTTTTGGTTTCGGACTATACGCTTTAAGTCGACTTTGGTGGTAAAGTATTGGGCGCACAGTGTTCCGTTGATATTTTCTGGGTCTTGATCTAAGGTGGCAGCTATAGTTAAGATTGCTTGGTCACAAGATAAGTTAGTGTGAGTTGGAGTGTTGGTATGAAATTACGAACAATTATAATTGGCGGGCTATTGATTGTTGAAGCGGTAATCTTTGGAGCGGTGTATCTTTTTGGCAAATCAGGCATTAAGGAGTTGCAACGATCCAGGCGAGAAAACGAAGCTTTGTCTAGAGAGGTTGAATCCTTAAGGTCAGAAATTGCTAGTCTACAAAAACAACAGCAGTCTTTTACAGATGATTCATTTTATAAAGAAAAAATAGCTCGCGAGCGCTTGCAAATGTCTCGCCCTAACGAGCAGATTTACCTGTTATAGGTTTACTGACGTGTAAGACTGCTTAAGAATAGATGTGCAGACTTAATATCGTCTGGTGATAGATTGTTTTTAAGGTGTCGGCAGATGCAGTGACCGCTGGTAGAACAGGGTGGTACGCTATGGTTACAAATAGATAGTTGATTAACGTATTGCATGGCTCGGCCAGGTTGTACTTCTGTTAATGCTTTTGTGACAATGTTAGACCAGGCTTGGTCTGTTGTGTTTGCTACATGTGCAATTGCTCTAGCAATTATCTTTCGAGGACTAGCATGTAATAAGGTAAAGTTGAGTGAAATTGTAATTAATAAAAGCTGTCTAATCATCGTTAACTCCTGATTCTTGATAGTCGTTTTAGAATGCTTTTTGTAGTATATAAAAAACAGATTAAATTTAATAATAAATTATTTAAAATATTGGATAATATAGATGTTATACACATTACCGCCATTGGGATATGAGTTTGGGGCATTAGAGCCTTATATAGATGCTCAGACTATGGAAATTCATCATGATCGTCATCATCAAGCATATATTGATAATTTAAATGCGGCGCTAGCCAACCATTTAGGTTTGCAGAATAAGCCATTATCAGAAATATTAAGTTCGTTAGAGCTTGTGCCGGAGGATATTCGCCTAGTTGTTCGTAATCATGGTGGTGGGACCTACAACCACAATCTGTTTTGGACCATGCTATCGCCTCAGGGCGGGGGCGAGCCGCGTGGTCCGATTGGTCAAGCAATTAAGCAGCGCTTTGGCAGTTTTGCAGAATTTCAACATCAGTTTAATTTATCGGCCAAGAAAGTATTTGGTAGTGGTTGGGTTTGGTTGGCATTGGATCAATTTAGCAACTTACAAATTGTAGTTACAGCTAATCAGGATAATCCTTTAATGATTGGCTTACGTCCTGTTTTAGGATTGGACGTTTGGGAGCATGCTTATTATTTACAGTATCAAAATCGTCGTCCGGATTATATTAATGCCTGGTGGCATGTTATTAATTGGGAGCAAGTGGCAGAAAATTATGAGCGTTTTAAAGTTTGATATTTGTTAACTAAAATTTTTTAAACAAAATTCGGTGATGGCAAATACGACAGTTGCGGCGGTGCTGACAATCGCTATTTTTCGTGTTAGTACGCTATCATTATGCAATCTTATTAGACGTTCTTCTTGGAGTTTGGCAGCTTCTTGTTGGCGCATCATACAACTATTTTGCAAGTTAAGAGAGTCCCCCATGACAATGTTAAGCGCTCGCAGCTCATCGCTAACGGTGCTAGGAGCTTGTGGTGTAGTTGTGCAGGTAGCTGTTCTAGCAAGTTGTTTAGTGATACGATCTTGAGATTCTTGTGGTAGGGCTTTGAGCGCATCGGCCATGCTGCGAGATAGTTTAGTGACTTTAATTTGTCCACTAGAAGATCTTCGTCTAACAGGGCGAGGAGTAACTTGGGTGATAGAGGTTTTTTGTTCGCTAGCTAAGCCTAATTCTAAATCTGGTGTTTGATCGGAAAGTAAGGGATTGATGCGATGGTCACTGCTAAGTAGAGAGTTAACTGTAATTAAACTAACTAGAACCGAGCGAGTAAGCATGTCTGGCTCCTTAATTTAAAAAATAGATTTATCGGCTTAATTAGAATTGATGGTAGCAATTTGCTGCTCTTAAAAGCAACTATTTGAAGGGTGGTGATGTTTGGTTTTTACTAAATATGAACTATACTAAAAAAAGTGATAGAAAATTTAAATTTAGATGAGTGTATAAGCCCATGTCAAAAGTAGATCAAGCCAATTCAGTTTTATCAGTAGAAGAGCAACACCAGATTCGAGTTGATAAAGTTCATCAAATGCGTGCAGAGGGTCTTGAACCTTGGCCGCAAATGCAGTCAGTTGACGCTACAACCATGCAGGTGCTGCGTGAGTACAATGAAGAGCAGCCGCTGGAGTATCAAATAGCTGGTCGAGTAATGAGTCTACGTGGTCATGGAAAAACAGCTTTTGTAAATATTCAAGATCGTTCAGGTCGCTTGCAGATTTATTTACGTAAAGATGTGTTAGGTGATCATAAATTTGATCAAATTATGAAATATCTAGATATTGGCGACTATCTGTGGGTGAAGGGATTTACCTTTAAAACTCAGACGGGAGAGATTACGATTAAGGCCGATCAGGCTGAATTAATTAGTAAGTGCTTGCATCCGTTGCCAGAGAAATTTCATGGTCTAGCGGATGTTGAAGTGCGCTTTAGACAACGTTATTTAGATTTAATTAGCAATCCAGAAAGTAAGCAACGTTTTCTGCAGCGGTCTAAGGTCATCTCATTGGTGCGCAAATTTCTAGAGCAGCATGATTTTGTGGAAGTTGAAACACCTATGTTACATCCGATTCCGGGTGGGGCGTTGGCTAAGCCATTTGTGACGCATCATAATGCTTTAGACGATCAATTTTATTTACGAATTGCGCCAGAGCTCTATCTAAAGCGCTTGGTAATTGGTGGCATTGAGCGGGTCTTTGAAATTAATCGTAACTTTAGAAATGAGGGCGTTTCGACTCGCCATAACCCTGAATTTACGATGCTTGAATTTTATATGGCACACCAGGATTATAAGTATGGCATGACACTGGTAGAACAGATTTTTGGTACAATTGCACAGAGTGTGTGTGGGGCATTAACGGTTCAATATGGTGAACACCAGATTAATTTTGCGGCTCCATTTGATCGAATCGGTTCGCGAGAAGGTGTTTTAAAGTACACTGGTTGTACCGATGATGACTTGGCTCCAGATAAAATTGATCAAACTCTACGTAGATATAATATTGTTTGTTCTTCAAATGTTAGTATTAATCAAAAAATTTACATGCTATTTGATGAGTTAGTTGAACATCAATTAATTCAACCTACTTTTTTAATTGATTTTCCAATTGAGTCTTCGCCGCTTGCCAAGCGTGACCCGCAGGACCCAACCGTGGCGTCCAGATTTGAGTTGTTTGTTGGTGGCATGGAGTTGGCTAATGCTTTTACCGAACTAAATGATCCATTTGATCAGTCTGATCGCTTTCAGGAGCAATCAGAAGCTCGTGGTGCAGGTGATCAAGAGGCTCATTATTATGATGCTGACTATATTCGAGCATTACAATATGGTTTACCACCGACATTGGGTGTGGGGATTGGAATTGATCGGCTGACAATGTTGATGACAAATACGACTGCGATTAGGGATGTGATTTTATTTCCGACCTTAAAGAAAAAGTAAAATTGGCATGTCAGATACATTGGGCGTGCAGGGTTCTAAGTATTGGTGGCGCTTACCTGTTGAGCAGCCTGAACTAGTTGGTCAGATTGTGCGGCAGTGTAACCTGTCATTTCCGATCGCACAGGCTTTAATTAGTCGCGGATTTGGCACTAAGGTTGAAATAGAGCGGTTTTTGTTTAGTTCATATGAACGAGATGTCGCGCATTCTTCTCAAATGAAGGACATGGTTAAAGCCGTTGAGAGAGTCTTGATTGCAATTGAGCGGCAAGAGCGGATCTTGGTTTTTGGTGATTATGATGTAGATGGTATTACTTCTTCAGCTCTAATGATGTTATGTTTACCAGCTATTGGAGCTAAAATTAATTTCTTTTTACCTAATCGTAAGCGGGATGGCTATGGTCTTTCTAGTAAAGTTGTCCGTCAGGCGGCATCTAGTGGCTATAAATTAATTATTACAGTTGACAATGGGGTAACAGCATTTGAGCCTGCTAAAGTTGCTAAAGAATTAGGTCTGGATTTAATTATTACAGATCATCATCGGGCGCATGGACACTTGCCGGATGCTTATGCCATTGTTAATCCTAATCAAGTTGATTGTCCATACCCACACAAAACATTGGCTGGGGTTGGTGTGACTTTTAAATTGTTAAGTTTGATTTACGAGTTAAAGGGTATGGAGTTGCCACACAAAGTTTATGAACTTTTAATGCTCGGTACGATTGCAGATGTAGTTCCATTGATTGGTGAAAATCGCTTTTGGGTGCAGTATGGTTTGAACCTAGCAAATCAGAGTCAAAGCTTAGCGTTTAAAACGTTGAAAACAAATGCTGGAGTTGATAAGGCTCGTCTAACATCAACTGATATTGGCTTTTCACTAACGCCTCAGATTAATGCATTGGGCCGCTTAGAAGATCCGCGTGAAGGTGTGCAATTTTTAATTGATTCTGATGTAGATCAAGTGAGTCGAGTGGGGGTCATTCTCGCAGAGTTGAATCAAGCGCGCAAAGCTATTGAAAAGTCTATTCTAGATGAAATTGAGCAAAAGATTAAATCTGGTGAAATTGATTTAACAGTAGATAAAGTTATTATTGCAGCTGGTAGAGATTGGCCGGCCGGTGTGATAGGTTTGGTTGCATCGCGCTTAGTTGGTAAGTATGGACGGCCAACGATTTTATTTCATTTAACTCAAGATGGGTTAGCCAAGGGCTCATGTCGATCCATTAGTGAGTTTAGTATTTTTGATGCATTAGTAGCCTGTCAGGATCTCTTAATTCAATTCGGTGGTCACTCACAAGCGGCCGGGCTGGCATTATCGATTGAAAATCTACCAAAATTAAAGGTTCGTTTAGAAGAGCGAGTGTCTGCTCAGTTGACGGAATTTGATTTACAACCAAAAATTAGTTTAGATGCTAGTGCACAGCTTAGTGATTTAAATTCTAAATTTATGCAAGATCTGGCAATGATGGAACCGTTTGGACATCATAATAGTTGTCCGGCTTTTTTAATTACGGATGTTGTGCAGGTTCAGCCACCTCAGTTGATGAAGGAGCAACATATTAAACTACAAGTTTTTGCTGATGGAGTGATTAAGTCAGTCATATTCTTCTATCGACCAGAGTTGTATGAGCAACTTGTGGTTCAGGGACAGCAGCCATTTAGTTTGGCAGTGCAGGTGACTGAAAACCATTGGCAGGGGCGGGTAAATGTAGAATTAATTGGACTAGATGTTTGTGGCTTAGAAAAGGGATAGCATGATTATTACAATTGATGGTCCAACTGCGAGTGGTAAATCGACTGTGGCTAAAATATTGGCTCAAAGACTGGGCTTTGTGCACTTGAATAGTGGTTTGTTGTATCGGGCAGTGGCGTATATCTTGGTTTATAAGTTTGGTTATAGTGAGTTTGATTTGCAAGATCCGCAGCAGTCGGATTTAGATCAAATTGTTTGTAGCGGCAATCTGGTTTATCGAGATGTTAATGGTGAAGCGCAGGTTTGGTATGCCGGACAAGATTTAACATTATTTTTAAAGAACTTTGAGATGGATAATTGGGCATCGATTTCGAGTGCGAACCCCAAGGTTCGAGCTAGTCTAATGACAGTTCAGCGTGCGATTGGCTTAGATTATAATGTAGTGGCTGAAGGTCGTGATACAGGAACTAAAGTTTTTCCTCAAGCTGATTTGAAACTATTTTTAACAGCGAGTTTGCCGGTGCGCGCTGTACGTTGGCAGAATTATATGCGAGCTAAGGGTCAAGACTATACTATTGAGCAGTGTCAGCAAGCTGTTGATCAGCGGGATCAGCGGGATATTCAGCGGGTTGTAGCACCGCTTGTGAAAGCCTGTGATGCTATCGAAGTTGATAATTCTAATTTGGATTTGAATCAAACTGTAGACCGAATCATGAACTATTTGCCTACTTATTAATATTGATTACATGCATCATATATTTCATGCGCCAGTACGCGTTGGTGCGTGTGAGAAGTTAAATTGCGTATTTTCATGATTTCTATCCATACACGTTCTTGCTCAACCATGTTCTAAAATCCAATCTAGTGTGAAATCTTAATGAAATAGGAGTGTGCTATAACTATAGGCGGCAGCTGCCCAGCTACCAAGTTTAAGCATTATCGAGAGTGGTGTTTCTTCGTCAATTGGAAGCCACTCATTTGATAAGCAGCTTTTTCTTAGAGATCCAAGACCTAATTTACGGATTGTTTTAGTATCGCAATCTGCCTCTCGATTATGAATTTTAGATGTGATGGCGGATGCTAAAATATCCATGGTAGCGCTTATGGCTAGCGCTGCGCCAGCTAGAATTAGTTTTTCACTAAGTTTTGTGTTGCTAGTATGTTGTGCTGCAACTAAAATTGCTGCAGTCGCACTGGTTCTGAATAGGCCGATTGGGTAGCAGGTTTTTGGAGATAATATTGCCACTAGGACCAGTACTTTAAAAAGTGTTTGTGGGTAGTTTAATAAACTCTTCATGTTACTTATTATAAAGTGGAGATAGTACTGCGCAAATGGTCTACGTGAAATGTGTCATTTGCATGATCTGAGCGCTCTTATCTGCTACAAACAAAAGCTGTAACTGCAGCAACCACCAGTAGTCTTGCAACTATTTTATATGTAGTAGGACTACTTTTTTGATCGTTTTCGTCTTCTGCTAAATCCAAAGCTATGCTTGTATAACAGGCTAAAGCAATTAAGGAAGCTATGGTTTGCTCTGATTTATTGTCAGTTAATATTGCTGTCACCAGAGCACTTGTGCCAAAAATTGTTCTGAAAAATCCAGATCTCGCTTGAGACTGGCTTGGGGTTGCAATGGCTGCAGATATTAGTAGTAGACTTAGAACTGATCTTAAACGTGACATAATAGACCTTTAAAATATATTTTAGTTTGGGTTAACTTGTGTTTTTGTGAATATGGGGTTAAAAATGAGGTCTGGTATGTATCATGATACCGAGACAAAAATAAGCTGTGACTGCAGCAAGTGCCAGCAACCCTGAAGCACGTTTATATACAGAGTATGATTCATTCTTGCTGTTTTCATTTAAATCTAGGGCTATGCTTGTATAACAAGCTAAAGCAACCAAGGGCATTATGGCTTGTTCTGATTTATTGTTAGTTAACATTGCTGCTACTAGAGCAGTTGTGCCAAAAATGGTTCTGAATATCCCACCTTGAGCTTGAGACTGGCTAGGAGTTGTAACTGCTATAGATATTAGTAGTAGACTTAGAATTGATTTGGAGCGTGACATGATATACCTCTATAAGTATATTAAAATATAAATTTTAGTTTAGATTAGTTGCTATTTTTGGCAAGTAGACCAGCTTGAATCAAGGCAGTTCTTAGTTGGTCGGGGCTTTTAAACTGTAAGCCCTTGATTTGTGGCACCATAGCTTGTGCCAGTTCTAAGTTCTTTGATTTATCATCTACAAATATAATTTTACTGTTATCCAT
>JAHFBM010000031.1 GCA_023250055.1 bacterium
AGCGATTCTGCTCTCCCTTACCAACCAACTCTTGGGGCAGACCTGCTGCCACAACTGGCTCTATCAACTCCAAGCCAAATTCAGCCGCAATGCTCTCTACAGACTTTAATGCCAAAACCTGATTTCTATTGCAAACAATACCCTGTTTCAATAAAAATAAAATCAATTGACTAGCTGGCAGGCCCATTTCATCAGCTAAGTCGCCTAATAAAGTTGGCTTAGCTATAATCTTTTGACCAGTTGGAATCACTACAGGAATGGCAGTAATTGACAAGTCATCTTCAATAGTATCTTGGTCTGGTTGCATTGATTTATCTTTTTCTACTTTCTTAACTGTCGCTGTAGGCTTAACACCCTTAGCATCTATTGCCAAATTAGCCTCAATGCCAAAATGTTTCTTTAAAAATTTAATTTCATCTTCAGAAATGACAGACATGTGACTCTGCGCCTCAAATCCGCCACCTAGCAAAGCATTAACAACCTCTTTACTTGACCGATCATACTTTTTAGAAAACTCATAGATTCGCATACATCACCTCAATCTACGATTGATACATCTCCTGCATTCTCTGCAATATCAATCTCCATCCCTGTTAACTTTGAGGCCAAGGAAATATTTTGCCCCATCTTGCCAATCGCAATTGAGCGCTGATCTTCATCTAGCCAAACCTTAGCGTATCGATCATCCAACACTTCAACTCGATTTACCCTCGCAGGCTTAAGAGCATCTTGAACAAATTTCTCAATGGAATCACTCCACTGCATAATATCAATTTTTTCACCGCCGAGCTCCTTCAGAATCGGCTTGATTCGTGCACCACCAACCCCAACACAAGTTCCAACAGGATCAACGTTAGAATCATGCGAAGTTACCGCCACCTTAGACTTATATCCTGGAATGCGAACAACTTTTCGCACCTCCACTAAGCCCTCAAAAACCTCTGGGACCTCAAGCTCAAACAATGCCTCAAGAAAGCGCTCTGACACTCGATCTAAAATTAGTTGATTTTCGCCCCTAGGTTCTGCCAAAACCTCTTTCAAAAGAGCCTTAACCGGATATCCTGGAGTTAGTGTCTCACTCGGCACAGATAAAGACTTGGGTAAAAAAGCCAACACATCTTGAACTTTAACCAAAAATCCACCATGCTCACGCTTGTGAACAGTGCCATGCACAATCGTGCCTTCTTTGTCTTTAAATGCATCCCAAACGACTTTAGCCTCTAAACCCTTAATTTTACTAGAGATTACCTGACGAGCTTTAAGCACTTCCACTCTACCAATGTGACCTTCAAAAGGCAGCCATAGTTCAGACCCGACCTCAACCTTAGAGTCAAATGCTCGCGCTTTCCGCAAGCTAATTTTATGATCTTCATCAACCACGGTTGACACTGCCGTTTTTTTCACCCAAACAGACAACCCTTCAGCGTCATGGTCAACTTTCGCCTGCAGCTCAAGGTTAGGATATTTTTTTTGGTAAGCCGTTAACATGCCCTCACAGACAATCTCTGTTAGCACATCGGCCTTTAAATCCTTTTCCTCAACCAACTGGTTGATAACGTCTATAATTTTCACAATTTCCTTTTGAACTAGCGTTTGTTTAGTTTTGAAGACCCATTAGTGATCTTAAGTCTACCAGAAGAATATAAAAAATAAACTTATACCCAGGTCAAGATTTAAGAATAAAAAGTTGTCCACAAGTGGAGAACCACTCTTTAATATTTATATATATATATTTATATATAATAATAGTGGGTGATGTGGATAATGTGGATAACTCTATGTTTTACCATTCAAATCATGCATCAGATCGTCGTTTGCGATTTTTTTCAAAATGTGGATAACTTGTGGATAACTTGTGGATAACTCTGGCAGGCCTTATTCAGTCAGCTATTTGACATGCTTCCATGTCGAAAAAGATCTCTAGGTGGGCTTATTGGCCATACAGCAAAGTTGCTATTTTTGACTTATCCACAAGTTATCCACATGATTTTTGCTAGTTATCCACATTTTGTGGATAACTTTTTTAGTGCTGCTTTGTCAAAAAATAATTAAGATTTCTAGTTGGATTATTCACCTAGAGGCTCTTTTGGTAAAGTAGCTTTAAATTGTTTATATCACTTAAAAAGTCTGACATTTTACTTCTATTTCTTAAAATGTAGGCCGGATGGTAAAATGGTACAACTAGAATATTATTGGATTGAAATGGTTGGCCATGCAGTTGTGAAAGCTTTAGTTTTTGTTGTTCTATATTTATAAATGATTTCAGGGCACAGGCTCCTACAGGGACTATAATATGAGGCTGTATGATACTTATTTGATTGAAAAGTAATAATTTTTTACAAGTAAAGGTTTCAGTTGGTTTGGGCATGCGGTTGTTGGGGGGGCGACATTTGACAATATTTGTAATAAAAATTTCAGATCGGTCTATTCCCGCATTAGCTAGTGCTGTTGTTAATAGTTTTCCTGATCGCCCAACAAAGGGCTCGCCTTGTTCGTCTTCTTCGCGCCCTGGTGCCTCGCCAATTAACATAAGTTTGGCATCGGGATTGCCGGAGCCAAAGACTATTCTTTGTCGCCCCATGGTTCCAAGTGGACAGGCTGTACAGGCTTGGTATAAATTGTGTAAATCATCGAGCTGTAGCTGCTTTTTGGACTTGTGGTTTGTCACAATATTCCTGTTTTTAGATGCTAGAGAGAGGAGCTCCCCTCTCTAGCATGTTTATTTTATAGCATAATATAATGTGAAATAAAGTTGTACCATTGATTGGTTTGGGCAAATTCGGTGCGCTGGTAAGAGCTGATGATTTGCTGTTCTGGGAAGTAAATTGATAAGCCTTGCGCATGGCCTAAATTGCTCCCGCAGGTATTGGCTATCACACTATTGCTAATTAATCTAATTCCTTCTTGCAATGTTGCTTTTAGTTGCGCAATTAACTGCTCGCCACCTTGCATATTAAACTTATCTATACTTTGCAATAACTTGCGATAAAGGCTACATAGATCGACATAGCTAGGTTCTTCAAAGCAAATATTCCGACGACATTGTCTAATAATATATTTTACACTTTGTCCCCGCTGATGTTGCAAGCACTCTAAAAGCAACATAGACACTTCATTCACATTGTATTCAAGGGCCGTTACATGATCAAGATTAATTGCAGATAGTGTGAAGTCACTAGTCATGTTGCAATAGGTGTCATAATATGAGTTAACAATTTGTTTAGCAAAGTCTTCTTTGCCAACAGGTCCTCGGCTAAAAGATTCTAGAACTTTATCGTAGCGCCAGCCTTGGCCTAGCTCTACCTCTTCAGATGCAACCATGATGTGCGCATATTTTTTGCAAATGTTGGCTACTTCAATCATGGCCATGAGGCAGGCGTCCATTCCAATAATGGAAAGGCGCTTGCCCTGCAGAGCATCTCTGCTAATTGTAGCTAGGGCTAATTCTAGGTCTTGACAACTAAGATAACTTTTAAAAGAGTCGTCAAAGCAAATTCCGCGTTGAGCCTTATCTTGTTGAACTTGATCAATAAAATCTAGATATCGTATGTCGCGATCTAGTTCGAGCATTAATGTGCTTGGATTAAAGGTGAATAGCGTTGTTGGATTAATGGCTTTATAGCGACCATCGGCAATGCCTGTTCCATGATTCCAGAGGTCTAAAAAGTAGTCATCAGCTGGAAAGTTCTTAATAGTCCAGCTACAGAAGTCGATTAGAGTCTGAGGGTCGCCGCTGTCTAACTTTTCTTGGTTATCTTTATTTAGTAGAATTGCTTTGTTTTTTTCAATTAAGTAAAATTGGGTCTTTTTGTGGGCTCCAGGTTCATTGAGATAAACAATAATATTAACGTGGGGGTTTGCGCCCTGAGCTAACTGTCGAATATTATTCCAAGCAAAGTAAAACAAATCATTATCTGCTGCAATGTAGACCATGATCGTCCATTTTTTGTGAGTTGGACTGGTGGGTGAATGCCCCTCTACAGCTTTATGAAATCCATTTTGGGCAACACTTAAAATGTCTGTCGTGTTGGCGATGCTAGATTGTGCTGTAGTTAAAAATAACGTTAAAGCTTTAAAAATAGTTAATTTGTTTGTCATATCATTTTTCCCCAAAAGACCCTATTTTTTGTTATTAATATACAGGGTTAGAAAATTGATAAGCAATAGAACTTAAATTGGTTGACAGATAATGTTTGCCAAAAACGCAATTCATTTAAAATGATTAATCCATAGGTTAAACCAAAACTGAGTTGAAAGTCTAAAAAGAATAGAGCCGATGGATTTAAGAATAAAATTATTAGGCAAGCTAGATTTAAGACATGCAAAGTGTGCACCTGTAGCCCCAATATTTGACAGCTGCGACTAAGTATTAACGAGACTAGGGCTCGCATGAATGGGATTGCAGATGCGCTAAGCAAATTAAAGATTAGAAAAAGGGCCATAATTAAAAATTGACTGAGCCAAATTGGTAGTTGCCAAAAATTAATTAATAGTTGCCAAATCATGGTAATTAGAATTAAGTGTAGCCCGGCTCTAGCTAAATAATGCACAACCCCCCAAGTTTGAAAGTTGTTTTTAATAATAGCTTGTTCATAAGGATGTATATCTTTATGGCCAAGAAAGATTGAACTAAAGGCTGCCCCGGCTTCAGGATTCATTTTTTTTGTTAAACGTCGAGAGAGATCACTCTTGAGCTGTGCAATTTTATGCCAGTAGCTTTGTTTATTAGATAGAACTTCCAACTTAAGATCAGTTACAAAAATCGAAGCTGCTATTTCGTTTTTAATTAAGAAGTCTTGAAAATTGCCGTGAGCTTGGTCTTTAAATTTTAAATTTGAGATCTTTATAATTTGTCCAATTAAGAGCTTGGGATTAGTAGTGGCATAGATATAGATCGATTGACTAGTTAATACTTCTTGATGATCTATTTGTAAATTTTGAATCTTAATGGTCAAGCGATGCTTGAGTCTTGATGAGCTAATTTTATGATATTCGGTTATTATTCCGGTAATAGTGATAGTTTGATTTTGAATGATACTGTTAAATATCTTGTGCTGAGAAATTCTGCGATGGTATAAATAGTAACCAGACAAGATTGCAAAGGAGATTAGTAATAGCTGTGATATTGAAAGCTGTCTGAAAATGGTTAACAGTGTCAGAATGCCAATGGCTACCCCAAGAGCGGTGAGGCTGCAGCAAATTCCAACTACTAATCCAGTGGTTGCTAACGTAGACCATAATGGCGATAAATATTTAAGCATGACTTTAATTATGTGGTATTTTATAAAAATTGTCTAAGGTGTAAAAAGGGGTGGTCATGTTCAAGTGGGTAATGATACTGGTTTGTGTAGGACGATTTTGCAGCTTGGTTGGCAGTGATAGCGTTTTTCCTGAATCTGAGACTACAAGGTTTAAGTATGGTGAACTGCGAACGTGTGATCTGCTGCGCCAGCAGGCAATTAGTGGCGCAACGCATCAGGACGACCCGGTTTGGTTGCACAAAGAAGACGAGTATCGAGTTGCAATTGAACAGGCCCTGGATTATTCAAGAATCTTAATTGAAAATTTGCAGCCTAGTGAATACTTAGTTGATGAAAAGGGATTAATTTCTGACTCGGGAGAATCAGCTGAAATGTTGATTGAATTGTCTTTGGGAAAAGCCTATCCATATGAACCAACGGTTTTTGATGACAGCGTGACTGTGCATGATTTAGATTTTTTTAACTTGTCACTAAAGCAATTGAGAGACCGCTTGTATGAAGCATTGCCGGCTGAAGAGCCGATCAGTCGCGTCAAACCATTATCTGCTTTTCACAAAGTTAGTTTAAAGTGTAGTCATGGTTTATGTCGAGACTGTTTTGGATGGCTTCAAAAAAACAACCTAGAAAATGCCAAGTGTCCATCTTGCAGAGAGGTTCTAGAGGCGCGTGAGTCGGCTACTCCAGAGGCTGGTGATGATGTCTGTCCGGTATGCATGGATAGATTTATACCAATCAAAGTTTTTACGGGTGCTATAAACTGGGAGTTAAGACTTAGTCCAATCAAGGCTACTAAAAAATGAGCTGGACCGGATGATTGATCTGTGCTATAAAAGAACCAATTATATTGGATTCTAAATTGGAGAGGTTGGGATGATTAGATTAGCATTATTAGTTATTATGACAAATTGTCTTGGATCAGAAAGTATTAGCAGTCGGCATAGGCGTGAGTCGCCAGTGCCGCGTGAAAGTGAGCTGGCTTCACGTGAAGATTTGGCATTAGCGGTTATTGCAGAGCAAACACTTAGTCCAAGCAGGCTATGGAGGGAGTCAGAGGGTGAATTTAAGAAAATTTTAAATACAGAACTAGATAGTGCGATTGTTCCAGAAGATCTGCTAGATCTAAATGGACAGAGTTGGATTTGGACGACTCGTCGATATATTACACGTTATCCATATAATGTGGGGTTGCTGGGAGGAGAAGGTGAACTTTGTGATAAACTCAGGTTTAAGGCTAATTTTGATAGAAGATTAAGGGCTGCAGAAGGTCGCTTACCACCAGTTGTTTTAAACCTGAATGGGCCAGCGCAAAAATTAGGTGGTTGCAAACACGCACTGTGTTTAGGTTGTGTTAAAGAGTTGCGAAAGCATAGCGTGTCGGCAGCAGAGCCTGAAGCACTATGTCCAACTTGTCGCACTCCATTTATCTCATATTATCAGTTAACTGATAGTGATTCAAAGGGCGATGATAATTGTGCCGTTTGCCAGGAGGCTTTAGAGATTGCTCCACCCCTAGCCAAACAGGCACGAACTCGCCATTAGATGATGAAAATGATAATCTGGTTAATAAACATAATAATTTTGACGTTTAGTGCTTTCGGTAGCGCTAAGGTGTTAAGTGTAGAGAAAGATAAGCCCGGTTTAATTATGGTCAATCAAGCTAAAGTCTATCAAAAAGTTTTACATAACGGCTTAACAGTATTGGTTAAGTCTAGTCAGATAGTTCCCAAAGTTTCAATTCAGTTGTGGTATAATGTTGGATCAAAGGATGAGCGTGATGGTGAAAAAGGGATTGCGCATTTAATTGAGCATATGATTTTCAAGGGTACTGATCAGTTATCAGAATCGGATATTAATGTTATGACACATAAATTATCTGGTTATTGTAATGCATTTACGTCGCACGATTATACTGGCTATCTATTTGACTTTCCCGAGCATAACTGGCGACATGCTTTAGATATGCTATCAGATTGTATGCGAAACTGTCGTTTTAAGGAAACGCATTTAAACTCTGAATTAAAGGCTGTGATTCAAGAGCTTAAGATGTATAAAGACAATTATGCCTCTGATTTGATTGATAAGATGTTAACGGCAATGTTGCCGGGTCACCCATACACTCATCCAATTATTGGTTACAAGCATGATTTATGGGAATTGCAGCGATCGGCATTAGTTGATTTTTATCAGAAGCATTACATTCCCAATAATGCAACATTGGTAGTAGTTGGGGCGGTACAACCAGAAGAAGTGTTTGAACTGGCAGAGCAGAAATTTGGCTCCATTGCGGCAAACTTAGGTTATGCCAAACAAGAGTTTTATTTGCCTCAGGATATTGTGTCTCATTCAGTGACTATTTATAGAGATGTACAGCAACCGACCATGATGTTGGGCTATCTAATTCCTGGAGCTCGAGCTAAACAAGATTATACAACTGAAGTTGTAGCATGGGTGCTTGGCAATGGAAGAGATTCTCGATTGTGGCGCAAATTGGTGGACGAAGAGCAGCTAGCTGTAGATGTTGATGTAATGTCATATGATTTATTTGATGCGGGAATTTTGTTTATTGATATTCAATTGTCTGACTTGCAGCATCAGACGAGAATTATGGATATTATTAATTCAGAGCTAATTGATTTGGCTAAAAATGGCCCAACGCAAGAAGAGCTGCATCGGGCTATGCATAAAATCAAAGTGGACTATCTCGCGTTGTTGGAGTCTAATCATAAGCAAGCATATGCGCTAGGAAAGTCATTTTTATCAACTGGAGCGGCGGACTATTTATATAGTTATGTTGCAATTGGAGAGAAGTCCAATTTGAAAGTTGCTGTACAGGAATTTGTCTCTAAGTACTTGCGACCAACAGCTGTCAATATGGGCTATGTTTTGCCATTGGTTGAATCTGAAAAAGAGCATTGGTTAGAGCTGCAAAAAATATCTGATATTGAAGACCAGCGAATTTTGTCTGGTCGCGAACGAGTTGAATCAGTGGAACCAGCAGTTTATGCACATCAGGTACAACCAGATACTGCGCCAGCTTTTAATTTTCCTAAGTATGAGTTGCTTTATTTAGACAATGGTTTAGAGGTGGTCTATTATCAACGTTCTGACTTACCTAAAATAAATTTAGTTTTAAACTTAAAAGCTGACAACTTGTATGACGATTGGAAGTTGCAGGGCTTGGCTAATTTTACTAGTCAGATGTTACTAGAGGGCACTAAATCGTTATCGGCTCAACAACTTGCTAATGAGTTGGAACGATATGGCATGAGTTTGCATGTCGGTCCTGGTCAGATTAGTTTGAACATGTTAAGTGCTGACTTTGAGCATGGTCTTAAATTATTGTATGCAATTTTAGCCGAGTCAGTATTTGCACAGTCTGAAATTGAAAAAGTACGAAATCAATTATTAACAGATTTAAAATATTTTTGGGATGACCCATCACAATTTATTGGTCAAATTTTGCGAGAGCAGATTTATCAAGGTCACCCATATAGTAAAAACATGTTGGGAAATGAAGAGAGTATTTCTGGCATTACGCGAGCGAATTTGCTTGATTTTTATCAAAAATTTATCTCCCCAGATGGTGCAAAGCTGGCAATTGTAGGCGATTTTTCAGCTTATAACTTACCACAAACCCTAGAAAAGATTTTAGGTAAATGGCGAGGTCCGCAGGTGCCAGACTTAGATTATCCAGCAATTCCTCAAGTAGTGGAGCATACGATTGATTATCCAATTAATCGAGATCAAATTGTATTAGGTTTTGTTGGAAACTCAATAGGGCGGTCACATCCAGATTATGATAAATTGGTTTTATTTGATCAGATTTTTACTGGTGGTGCTTTGCGTAGTATGAGCTCTAAGCTGTTTGAGCTACGGGAACAGTCTGGCCTGTTTTATACAATTGGCGGATCATTAATTAGCAATTCGGGCAAGCAGCCGGGAATGGTGCTGGTACGAACAATTGTATCTCAGGATAGGTTGGCTGAGGCGGAAGTTCAAATTAAAAATGCAATTGATTGTGCCACTCAGAATGTAACTGACATTGAGCTGCAATCAGCGGTTAACGCAATTACTAGTGTGATGATTGATAGCTTTGATTGTAATCATAAAATAGCACAAGCCTTTTTATTTTTGCGTAGGTTTGATCTGTCTAAAGACTATTTTGATAATCGTGCAGCTCAATTGGCTAAAATTAAATTAGCCGATGTTTTACAAGTTTCGCAGCGATATCTAGATTCTTCTAAAATGGTAGCTGTGCGTGTGGGAAGAGTTTAGGTTTATAGATATGGTAATGACGCTTCGTACACACCTCTAGCCGCTGCTATTTCAGCCTCAGTCCTTAATAAGTCTTGTTGATTGGCTTTAAATTGGTCAGAAGTACAGTCATACCTTTGTTGTTCTTTCAACAGCTGATTTTTTAATTCGTAAAGGTAATCAAGTATTGCTTTTTGGGTGGTTTCATGAGGGTTGTGTAATAATTTGCTTAATGTTTCTAGTTTTAAAGTAGTGGGAGCAGTGCCCATCTTACCGCGTTCGGCGTGAATATTTGCATAATAGGTACTAACTGCAGCATCAGGGTCTTTACCCGCCTTTTGGGCAGCTTCGTAGGTCTCGATGGCTCCTCTTGAAGTTCCCCATCCAAGATAAGAATGCTCTACTTCTTCTTTTGGCATTGATAACCTTAGTCTGTCTAAATGTCGCTTACGCTCAGGTGGGGACAGTGGATAAAGAACATCTTTCTTGTATTTTGCAACTTCTTTATCAAACTGTGGAGAACGCACATATCCAAACAACCCTTTATCGCGATAAGGCTTTGCCAAAAAGCTTTCCACTATTTCATTATCATCGAAGGCTTGTAGATTAGTGGAAATTAGTCCTAAAATCAATATTAAAAATAGTGTATTTAATTTCACTTTACACCTTCATTGTATATTACTATTGAACCGGTAATTTTATTTATAATAGAAATTATATAATATTTTAATGTTGTTGTCAACAGGATGTCATCGTTCAACACATATGAGACTCCAGGACCTCATTTTTGATTAACTCATAAAACTTAGCTGGTGTCAAAAGGCCTATCCCATGATGAGGTCTAACTGTATTATAAAAACGGGCAAAT
>JAHFBM010000075.1 GCA_023250055.1 bacterium
TGACGCTTATCCTATTCAAGCAAAATTTTACAAACTAGACAATCAAGCGGAAATAACATTGTAAATTCTCGACAAAGATACTCGAGAGAACAGGACTACTTAATGCCGCTGATGTATCACGAGACTACCAACTAGTAGCCCAAACAATTCACCGCTATCTAGCACTTCTAGAAACCGTATTCATTCTCCACCTTCAACAATCTTGGCATAACAACCTAACTCTCAGGCTAGTTAAATCACCTAAGATTTACTTGTTAGACTCTGGACTACTTAGTTATCTAATGGGTATGAATAGCGAGCGAATCGCTACTGAGGGCTCTCAGGCTGGCAAAATTCTAGAAAATTTTGTGGTAGAAGAACTCCGTAAACAATCAACCTGGAGTAGTACCAAACCCCAGCTATATCACTTTTGCACTTCCAACGGCTCAAATGAAGTAGACATCATCTTAGAAAATCGAGCCGGTGACTTAATTGGCATTGAAGTTAAACATAGTGAAAGAATCACTGAATCAGACCTAAAGGGTTTGGGATACCTATCTGAAAAAACGGGGGGTAGATTTAAACGGGGCATCATTCTATATACTGGCCAACAAGTAGTCCCGCTTGGGGGTAACCTTTGGGCTATGCCAGTTAGCAGCTTATGGACAGTTATAGCCAAACTCACTTAGTAGCACACACTGCGTCATCGCGAGCCTATGAAGATTTAGCGTAGTAGGTGTACGTCATCGCGAGCCCCTTGTGGGCGTGGCGATCCACTTGCGTCATCGCGAGCCCCTTGTAGGCGTGGCGATCCACTTAAAAAGCTAGCCAGTAGATTGCCACGTCGCCAGAAGAAGGCTCCTCGCAATGACATGAAATAGATTGCCACGTCACCAGAAGAAGGCTCCTCGCAATGACCCAGCCCCTGCCAAGGCTATGGCAGGCAGGCAATGCTGATTTGTGCAGAGCTTACTGCAATTAGCTATAAATAATCAAATCTGCTATCTAATCATAGTATTCCCCCATTTAACCTGCTCCTTTTGGCAAGCAGTTATTTTACCTATAATCTAATAATATGTTGAATTTATGGAGGACTATTACATGAAAAAGATATTTAGATTAGCTATTGTAATTGGATTAATGGCCAATTCGGCCAGTATGGCAATTTTTGGTAATCAAGCAAATAAACTATTTAGAGTAGCACGCCCATTGAGTAGCTACACCAAATCTGTCGTTACTGAAACGACTACTAATAATAAGCATAAGTTGGCCCTAGCTGCAACTGTCGCCATCGGCGCTACAGCTGCTGGTGGATTGATCTATTATAAGGCAGACAACAAGCCCGCTATTCTAGCCACCCCAATTACACCTAACGATACGATTATTGAGCCTAGCACAACTACTGTTAACCCTGAACCCGATATAGTTCAAGAAATTAAAGCTGAGCAAGTTATGGCACAAGCTGAAACTATTCCGGTTGATCCGGCCACCAGCTTGCCTAAAAACTTTACAGCTAGCGGAAACCTAAAAGAGTCACCGAAAGTTACTCGTGAAATTGTATTTAAATTGCGTGACTTGTTGGCAACTCACGACCCTAAAGATGTCTGTTATTTTCTATTGAATTTCTCGCGTAAATACATTTTAGCTGATTTAGACGAGACAATCCCAATGCTAAAAAAAGCATGCCGTGAAAACTCAAATAAGTTTAATCAGAAAATTAAACTTGATAGTTCTATTGCGGAACAAATTCAGGACTCAGAAGAAGATGAAAGCTTTTGCACAGAATGTGCACAGGCCCTTAAACTATTAACTGATTTGCGTATGCAAGTACAAACAGTTCCATTTAGCAGAGCCAAGGGGCCTGTTGTTATCAAAGGGCTAGATCAAACGAATTTAAGACTCGAAGCTTCCTTTAATGAGCAAATAAATGATCAAATTGCTGATATTGAAGCGATTCTTACAGCCCTTAACCGTGATGCCGCTGAACGTGCTTGCACAGCTAAGGGCAACCTGTTTGCCAATATCAGTGGAGTTGGCAACTGGTTCAAGAGTCAACCAAGCTGCAATTTAGATCCTAGCTCGTATATCTATAATCGAAATGCCGCCTACTTGATTGATCCAATCACCAAATTCTCTAAGGTTGCAGCGCTTGAAGAGGTTCTAGTTACCTATCGAGATATTTTAAATGAAGTTAGCAGATCTAACCAAATTGACGCCGATACCGCAAGGTCTATTTTAGAAAAAATTAAAGACAATCCATATCGGGAATTTGTTTCAATTCGACTATATGAACTGTCCAACCTTTAATATAGAAATCTCAGCTTGGTGCGAGCAGTAAATCATTTACTTGATCTACTGCTCGCTGCACTATTTCATCAACCGCAACCATACCTTCTGTAAAATTTTGCAACACATAATCTGGCACATCACCAGCATGCTCTGGTCGACCAATTCCAATTCGCATGCGCCAAAAATCAGGCCCCAGAGTAGCAATAATTGACTTCAAGCCATTGTGCCCTTTAGCGCTGCCACCCTGACGACACTTAATTTGCCCAAATGGCAACTCTAGTTCATCATGTACGACCAAGATATCTTCAGCCTTAACGCCCTTTTTTAATAGATAGGACAAAGCTAATCCTGAAGAATTCATAAAGGTTTGTGGCTTGAGCAACAAAACATTTTGATTGTTTGAATTAATCTCAGCCAGTTCTAAATTAGAATGCACTGAACGCCAAGAAACACCTTGTTGCTGCGCCAATGCATCAAGTACCTGAAAACCAATATTATGGCGAGTATATCTAAATCTAGACCCAGGATTACCTAGTCCAACAATTGCTAACAAACTCATTTTAAACAGCACATAAACCTATTTACTGACTGGCTTAGCCGCAGAAGCTGGCTTGGCTATAGCAGTAGCTGGCTGAGACTCTGTCATCTGCTTAATTAGATCTTGAGTTACATCCACTCGAGCTGAGTGTGCTAACACCGCGCCGGTTTCTTGAACCACAATCATATCTAAATCTTGTTTTTTAAGCAGAGCCTGAGCAGCATCAGTAGCCTGATCACTTAACTTACCCATTTCCTTATCAACTGAGCG